>JAJZJY010000333.1 GCA_021809885.1 Actinomycetes bacterium | reverse complement strand
CCGGTGTGCCACCGCCGGCCGGTGTGCCAGCGCCGGCCGTGCCGCCGCCGGCAGGGTGGCCGAGGGCCATGGCCTCCAGGCCGGCGGCCGTGCCGTTGAAGCGGTCCCCGTCGTAGCCGAAGGCGTTGTTGTCGGTGTACTGCCAGATGGTCTCGAGCGGCCAGCCGCCAGGCATGGGAGTCGGGCTCGGGCCCCATGCCGCCAGGTTGAGGGGATCGTTGGCGGCGACCGACGATCCCCCGGTGCAGCGATCCCACCAGTTGGCGTTGGTGTAGAGCAGCGGGTAGCGACCGGTGAGCCTCAGGTACTCGTTGTCGAATGAGGCCACCCACGCCACCATCTGCGCCTGGGTGAGCCCGTAGCACTCCGGGCCGTACGGGTTGTACTCGATGTCCAACATGCCCGGCAGCGTGTGGCCGTCGCCGCTCCAGCCACCCCCGTGGGCGACGAAGAAGTCGGCCTGCGCTGCGCCGCTCGAGTTGTTGGGCACGGCGAAGTGGTAGGCGCCCCGGATGAGCCCGGCGTTGTAGCTGCCGTTGTACTGGCTGGCGAAGGCAGGGCTCGTGTAGTACGTGCCCTCGGTTGCCTTCATGATGGCGAAGCGGTCACCGGCGCCGGCGACCCTCGCCCAGTTGACGTTGGGTTGGAAGGCCGAGACATCGATGCCGACAGGATCGCCGGCGGTGGCAACGGCGCCGGGTGCTGCCCGCATCGCGCCGGCGACGTGCGCCCCGCCCGCGGTTCGTGAGACCGGGGCGACGGCCGAGCCGTGCCCGAGACCGTCGATCGCGGGGTGGGTCAGGGCTTCGGGATGGCCGGCGTGAGGCAGTCGGGCGTTGACAGCGAGGCGTTGCTCGGCCAGGGACATCTCGGCCCGCACCCGGGCGGCGCCGACCGCCGCTGGCACCGCTGGCCCTGGCGACGTTGCCGTCGACGCCACGGCAGGCACCGCGGCGGCGGACAGGGCGGCGGCGGCCAGCGCCGGCACCGCCAGGACAGTTGCCACGACAATCCCGACCAGCCGTACAGGGACGCGCGCGAAGAAAAGCAGGTTCCGTTGCACTATGAACAGCCTTCCGATCCCGTCGGGAACGCCAGCCCGCGCCCGATCGACCGACCATAGTCGTGAGGATCGTCAAGGTCCACATGAATCTCGAGAATCTTTGCGAATGAGTTCGTGCGGTTGCCGCGAGGACAACAAATAGGCCGTGGAGAATTGTCGCCAGCAGTGCCGATGATCGGGCCGCGTTGATGGCTTCCCATGCATTTACCGCGGTCGCCACGGCGCTCCGTGGCCGGCACGGTCAGCGCCGGCTCGCCAGAGCGCTGGCTGTCACGGGACCTGGGCCGGCCCCGTCACCCTGTGGGTGCCCCGCGACGCTGGGCGCGCCGACGCGCCCGCCGCTCCGGGAAGCGGGAGCGAATGAGAAAACCGGGCAATCGCCTCGTGGACGCTGGCAGCGCCGCCGAGGTGCTGTCAGCATGACTGTCCGAGGCACGTACCGGCGTTCGCCGGGAGGACACGGTCCGATGAGCGCACACCGGGAGCGGGGAGCGAGCCAGGTGCCTGGCCCTTCGCGGCGCGGGAGGAGCCGATGCACCCGGCCACAGCAGTGAAGGGCGGACGGCTGGTGCACCTGCTGGGCCGCCGGTCGTTCCCGGCGTTCGTGGTATGCGTAGCGGTGTTCGCTGCGGTGACCGTCGCCTGGGACGTGGGTACGTCGGTCGGGCGCCCGCTGCTCGGGCCCCGCCCGGCGGCCACCGTCGTCCTGGCCGCCGGCGCGGTCGCGTCCGACCTGTGGACGGTGCAGCGCCGCCAGCGCAGCGGCGCCGGCGAGGTGACCGGCAGCTGGACCTTCCTCGGCGCCCTGGTCCTGCTGGCTACGCCTGCCGCGGCTGCGGCCGCGGCGGCCGTCGCCGCCGTGGCTGGCGACGGTGTCAGGCGGAAGCCGCCGGCCGACGTCGTATTCAACGCTGCCACGTCGGTGGCATCGATCAGTGTCGCCGCGTGGATCCTGCACTGGATGCCGGCCGCCGGGTCGTTGCGCGGGGCGGGTGGCGCCGGCGTCCAGCAGCTCGCCGTGGTGGCCGGCGCCCTGGCCGCCGCATTCGCGGCAAACGTCGTCCTCGTCGCCACCGGCATCGCCATCGACACCAGGCTGCCCCTGGCAGCCGTCCTCGCAGCTCAGCGGAGCGAAGCGGGGGTCACCGAGGTGGTGCTCCTGGCGCTCGCACCGATCTACGTGGTGGCCGCCGAGCGCAGCCTGCTGCTGCTCCTCCCGCTCCTGGCCGCCAACGTGGTGGTGTTGCAGACCGCCGCCCTCTCGCAGCGCCGGCGCCACGACGCCACGCACGACTCCCTGACCGGACTTGCCAACCGCAGGCTCTTCGACCAGCGCCTCGAGGAGGCCCTCGCCACCCGGCCCGAGCGAGGTCAGCTGGCGGTCGTGCTCGTCGACCTCGACGACTTCAAGGAGGTGAACGACGGCCACGGTCACCCCGCCGGCGACCGGGTGCTCGTCGAGGTCGGCGCCCGGCTCCAGGCGCTGTGCCGGCCGGCGGACCTCGTGGCGCGCATAGGCGGTGACGAGTTCGCCGTGCTGCTCGCAGACGCCTCCGCTGATGCGGTCGCCGACGTCGTGGCGCGCCTCAGGGCGGCCGTCGCCGAGCCGATCGACGTCTCCGGGCGCACGGTCGTGGTCGGCTCCAGCGCTGGAGCGGCGGTGGCGCCCTGGGACGGCCATCGTGGCTCCGGGCTGCTCCGCCGCGCCGACGAGGCGATGTACGCCGAGAAGTACGAGCGGGGACGCGCCAGCTCACGGTTCGTGCCGCCCGGCCACCGTTCCGGCGGCGAGCTCGGGCGAGCCCTCGACGCCGGCGAGTTGCGGCTCGACTACCAGCCGGTCGTCGCCGTGGCGTCGGGCGAGGTCACGGGCGTCGAAGCGCTGCTCCGCTGGGAGCACCCGACCGACGGCGTCCTGTGCGCAGCGCAGTTCCTCGGCCAGGCGGAGCGCACCGACCTGGTAGGACCCCTCACCGCCTGGGTCCTGCACGAGGCGCTCGGCCAAGCGGCGGGATGGGCGTCGGAAGGTCGCGTGCTGCGGATGGGCGTCAACGTCTTCCCCCACAACCTTGCCGACCGCCGCTTCCCGGGTCTGGTGCGCTCGGAGCTCGCCGCCGCCGGGCTCCACCCCTCGGGGCTCGTGTTGGAGTTGGCCGACATGCGGGCACTGACCCTCGACGGCACCCGGCACGCGTTGGAGCGCCTCGTGGACCTGGGGGTGGCGCTGGCCCTCGACGACTTCGGCGTGGGGCCCTCGACGATCGCCCAGGTCTGCGACCTGCCCGTCGACCAGGTGAAGCTCGACCCGCGGTTGGCGGCCGGCATGGTCGGCGACGGTAGGGACGCCGCCTTGCTCGATGCGGTGGTCCGGTTGGCGAGGGCGCTCGGCAGGGGGTGTGTCGCCGAAGGCGTGGAGGACGCCTCGTCGTGGGAACGCCTGTGCACCGCCGGCTGCCCGGAGGCGCAGGGGCGGTGGGTGGCGCCGCCCCTCGCTCCTGCCGAGCTGACCCGCTGGATGGACCTGCGGGCCACGCCGACAGGGGTCGCCGCCCTCACAACCGCTCCGGCAGAGGGAGGTTGAGCGCCTCCCGGCGAGGCGCCAGGAGCCTCAGGATCAGAATCGGATGAGGCCCCGGATGTTGCGCCCGGCGTGCATGTCCTCGTAGCCCTTGGCGACATCCTCGAGGCGGTACTCGGCGGTGACCAGCTCGTCGAGCTTCAGCTGGCCCTCCTGGTACATCTGGATCTGCTGGAGGATGTGCCAGCTCGGGCTCGACGACCCGAACAGCGAACCCTGGATGCGCTTCTGGAACAGCGTCAGCTCGGCGAGCGAGACGGGCAGGCCGACCTCGGTGGCGTCGCCGAGCCCGGTGACGACGACGGTGCCGGCCTTCCGGATGGCGCCGAACGCCTGCCCCACGTGCTCGCCGCGCACCACCCCGACGGTCACGATCGCCGAGTCGGCACCCTGCCCCTGGGTGACGCCGCGGGCGAAGTCGGCCGCCTCGCCCATGTCGGCGAAGGTCTCGGTCGCGCCGAGCTTCATGGCCATGTCCCGCTTGAAGGCGACCGGGTCGACGGCTACCACGTGCGCAGCGCCGGCCAGGGCGGCGCCCTGCACGGCGTTGATGCCGATGCCGCCCACTCCCATGACGATCACGGTGTCGCCCGGGCGCACGTCCGCCGACCGCACCGCCGAGCCGAATCCCGTGCCGACACCGCATCCGAGCAGGCACAGCTTGTCCAGCGGGAGGTCCTTGTCCACCTTCACCGCCGAGTCGACGTCCGCGAGCATGTGCTCGGAGAAGGTCCCGAGCCCGCACATCGTCCCGACGGGCTGGCCGTCGAGGGTGTGCACCTTGAAGCTCGACGTGTCGCGGAAGCGGGAGCCGCTCAGCAGGTGGATGCCGAGGTCGCAGAGGTTCTGCATGCCCGACGCGCACCACCGGCACTTGCCGCAGCCCGGGATGAAGGAGAACACGGCGTGGTCGCCCACCGCCCAGCCCTCGGTGTGCTCGCCGACGGCCTCGACGACGCCGCCGCCCTCGTGGCCGCCGAGGAACGGGTACAGCGGCACGGGCAGGTCGCCGGTGGCGATGTGGTCGTCGGAGTGGCACAGCCCGGAGGCGACCATGCGCACGAGCAGCTCCCCCTGCCGGGGATCGTCCACCTCCAAGTCGACCACCTCGTAGGCGCCGGGCGCCTTCGTGACGACAGCTCCGCGAGTTCTCATGGTGTGTCCTCCCCGGTGTGGTGGGTCCTACCGGAGCGTACGGCGGGCGGCGCCGGCGCGTCGACCGCCCGGGACGACCCTCAGCGCCCGGCGAGCAACTCGGCAAGGTGCCGGCCGCAGGCACCGCCCAGCTGCTCGGCCTGCGTGCGGCAGCTGAACCCGTCGGAGAGGAGCTCCGCCCCCTCCGGAGCGGCGGCGAGGGCTGCCAGCAGCCCGTGGCGGGCGACGGCGACCGAAACGTCGTAGTGGCCGGCCTCCATGCCGAAGTTGCCTGCCATGCCGCAGCATCCAGCAATCGGGCGCACCTCGGCGCCGGCGGCGCGGGCGACGGCTAGGTCGGCTTCGTAGCCCATGACCGCGTGGTGGTGGCAGTGCGGCTGCGCCAGCACGAACCGGCCGTCGAGGCGTCCAACCAGGGCGGCGGGGAGCCGGCCGCCGCCGGCGGCGAGAAGCGCCTCGGCGAGCGTGCGGACCGCTCCGGCGACAACCCTCGCTGCGGGTTCGTCGGGAAGGATCTCGGTCAGGTCGGAGCGTAGGACCGCCGTGCACGACGGCTCCAACCCGACGACCGGTACCCCGCCCGCAGCCAAGGGTTCCAGCACCGCGACGGCCCGTCGCAGCCGTCGCCGGGCGGCGCCCAGCTGGCCCGTCGTGATCCACGGCAGGCCGCAGCACACGTCGGAGCCGGGTACCACCACCTCGTAGCCCGCCGCGGCCAGCACAGCGACGGCTGACTCGGCCACACCGGGCGAGAAGCCCCGGGTGAAGGTGTCCGCCCAGAGGGCGATCCGCCCGGCCGGCGCCGGCGACGGGCCAGAGCCCCCCGACGGGTCGGAGCCGCCGGCGAGC
>JAJZJY010000332.1 GCA_021809885.1 Actinomycetes bacterium | reverse complement strand
CGAGCTCAGCTACACCTCGAAGACCTGGGGGCCGCTGGTCAGACAGCTCTACATCCGCCAGGCGCTGCAGCACCTCATCACAGACCACCTCTACATCACACGGACCCTCGGCGGCAACGGACTCCCGGACTACGGTCCGGTCGCCGTCTACCCTCACTCGAGCTACGTGGGGGCCGCGATCAAGAAGGACCCGTACCCGTACGACCCGCAGGCTGCGTTGAAGCTGCTCGAGGCCCACGGCTGGGTGAAGGGGCCGGGAGGCATCGACGTCTGCAAGCACCCGGGTACAGGTCCTTCACGCTGCGGCAAGGGCATCGCCAAGGGCAGGAAGCTCACATTCTTCACGTACTACGCGACGGGAACAACAGCGCTCTTCACGCAGGCGTCCGCCTTCAAGACCGTGGCGAAGACCGCCGGGATCGACATCAAGCTGGACGGCCAGACCGTCACATCGATCTACTCCCTCGCCGGATTGTGCGTCACACCGCAGCAGAAAGTGCCCAAGACACTGGCGACAGGCTCGTGCAAATGGGGCATCTCCCTCGACGCCCTGTGGTTCTGGAACTACGGCCAGTACCAGCTCGTCCCTGCGGGCACAGGCCAGTGGGGTAAGGGCAACTTCTACGGCGGCGGCTACTACTCAGCCAAAGCGCAGAAGCTCATCGACGCGGTAGAGACGGCTCCCGCCAAGAGCGGCTTCGCGCCGCTCTACAAGGACGAGGCCTACCTCTCCAAGCAGGTTCCCTCCCTGTGGTGGCCGCTGCAGGACTGGCAGATCGTGGCAGCGAAGAAGAACCTCTCAGGGTGGCAGCACCTCAATCCGTACGCGAACTACATGCCGCAGACCTGGTACTACACGAAGTCGAGCTAGGTTCCTTCCAGGAAGCCTGCGGATGCCCGTCCGGCCCCGAAACTCGCAGACCGGGACGGGAAACCCGCAACAGGCTCTCGTCATCACGTGCCGAGTTGCGTCCAAGTGACAGTCCGAGATGCCGACCAAGTGTCAATGGGGTCGCGGATCGCCACAGCGATCGCATCCCGCACGAATGGCGCACGCCGGACCGATCGTGAAGGTGACCTCGCCGCTCGACTGCGACCTGACGAGCGGCAACCTGTACGTGAAGGGTCGTTTCGGCTTCGAGCTCGCTCAGGGTGGGGGCCGTGAAGGGACTCTCCGTCCCCGAGCTGGTGGCCGAGGCGGCCGATCGGGCGGCCCACTGGCGGAGGGCACCGGTGCTCGCGGTGGTGGCCCCCTGGGCCAGGGGTTGGTGCGGGTGACAAAGGTGCCGGTCATGACTGCCGAGGCGCCAACCGCCGCCAGTAGGAGGAGCAGCTGCCTTCGTGCCGAACTGGCGCGGGCTGGGTGCGCGGCTCGCCGGTCCCGCTACCGAACCGAGAGGTCGGCACGGAGCGACGGGCCGTCCAGGTGTCGCTCGGGGCTGCCGACGCAGAGCTGGCGGGGGCGGGAGATCCTCTGCTCGGAGTCCGAGATGCCCTCCTCCCACTGGGCCAGCCATCCCGGCATCCGGCCGATGGCGAAGAGCACCGGGAACATCTCGACCGGGAAGCCCATGGGATGGGCGTCGTGGTGGAAGCCGTCGATGAACTTCTTGATGTTCTCGTGGACGAAGGTGTGGTGGGTCACCAGGTGCACCCAGTGCGCCCGCTCGTCCTTCTCGGGCAGCTCGCCGCGCAGGAGCAGGTAGGCCACCTCGAGGAACGACGACCGCTCGGCCAGCTCCTCGATCGGGACCTCGTAGGTGCGTCCAGTGCGCCGGTCGGTGATCGAAAGGGCTGTCGCAGTTGTGGCCGACATCGTTCGCCGTCACCTCCCTGGCCCTGGACGGTGGCGGCATGAAGCACGCTCGCCCAGCTCGGGGCGCTCCTTCCAGGATCGCCCCCGGCGCCACAGCCGACAGGGCTGAAGGTTCCATCGGCCGCCCGGATCCACGGCCGCCGGCGTTTGGGCGACGACGATCAAGCGGCCCGGGACGGGGCTCCGGGTGCGACCGGCACCGGGGGAACGTACGCCCCGGGCCGGGTGGCATCGGCAACGATGGTGGCCATCGAGAAGTCGGGCGCGACCAGCTGCGTCCCGAAGCGTCGGACGTCGACCCGCCGTGTCATGAGGGAGTGGTACAACCCGGCCGCACCCACGTCGCCAGCCAGCTGCGCCCCCACGAGACGGCCATCGCGCAGGAAGAGGGTGCACAGCGAGCCGGCCTGGCGGCGACGCAGGACCTCGTCGTGGCCCTCGGTCATGCCCATGGCCACGACGGGGATCCCGAGGTGCTTCAGGCTGTTCATGGCTTCGGCACCGGCGTAGGCCACGTCGAGGCCGAGCGCGTTGGCGGCGGCAATCGGACCCTGGGCGACCGCGTTGGGGAAGATCGCGTGCACGAAGCGCACGCCAGTGAGCCGGTCATAGGTCTCAGCGACGTCGCCGGCGGCGAAGACGCCGGGTGCCGTCGTGCGCAACCGGTCGTCCACCTGGATCCCCCAGGCGGCGGCGATCCCCGAGCCGTCTAGGAACTCGGTGTGCGGTTTGACGCCGGTGGCGGCGACGTAGAGATCGGCGGTCACGACGGAGCCGTCGCCTAGGCGCAGCCCGGTGGCGGTGCGGTCGCCGACGAACGCCTGCACCGCCTCGCCCAGACGGAGCGTCACGCCCCGCTGCCGGACCGCTGCCGCCACGACCTCGGCGGTCACCGGTTCGAGGACCCGCGGCATCACCCATCCCTCGCGCTCGAGGACGGTCACGTCGACTCCGAGGTCGGCGAGGAGGAGCGCGATCTCCATGCCGATCAGGCCGGCACCCACGATCGCCGCCGTCGTGGTCTCGCCGTGGCGCACCCGCTCGATGAGCTCGGTCGCCGTGCGCAGGGACTTGAAGTCGAAGACGCCCGGGAGCTCGGCGCCCGGCAGCGGAGCGTGCAAGCGGCTGCCCGAGGCGACGATCAGCCGGTCGTAGCCGATCCCCTCCCCACCGTGGACGACGACCTCCCGGGCGTCGGTGTCGACCCCTTCCACCACGATCTCCCGGCGCTCCTCGATGCCCAGCCGTGCGGCGACGCCGACGCCCTTCCAGTAGAGGGTCTCGGCACGCCCGGTGAGGAAGTGATCGGCCATCGCCGGCGGCGAGTACGGCGGGTAGGGCTCGCTCGACAAAGCGACCACCGACGCCGTCGGGTCGAGGGACCGAACGGCCTCCGCCGCAGTGATGCCGGCGGGCCCGGTGCCGATGACGACCACCTTCATGGCGCCATCGCCGCCGCCACCGGGTGGAGCAGGTCCACGGCGAGCCGATCGACGGCGGCTCCGAGCGCGGACCCTTCGAGAAGCCGGTCCACGGACGGCTCGCTGAGCAGCGCCTCTTCGTCGTAGGGCAGGGCGTGAACGGACGCGAACGGCAGCTCGCCATCAGCGCCGAAGAACGCGAAATGCCCGCGGGCGCGCTGCACGTCGAGCGGGTCGCGCACCCGGTTGACCACCAGGCGCATCGAGGAGATCCCGAGCTCGGCGGCCATGCGGGCGGTGTCGAGACCGACGCCGACGGCGTTGCGCGTCGGGTCGACCACCACGATCGCCTCGTCGAAACCCCGAGCCAGCGATCGGCCGAAGTGCTCCACTCCGGCGTGGGTGTCCATCACCACCATCTCGCCGCGGCGCAGACGCATCGAGCGGATGGTCGACGCCAGAAGGGCGGTCTCGGGGCACAGGCATCCGCCGCCGGCACGGGTGACGCCACCCATGACGAGGAGACGCACGCCATCGGGAGCTGCCACCGCCATGCGGTCGACGACGTCGGTGACATCGGGACTGAGGCGCAGCATCGCCCCCGCTCCCTCGCCGGGCCGGGCCCCCGTCTTCTCCTCCACGTAGTCGTCATTGGCGGCGAGCGGGACCACCGAGGCCAGGGCATCGAGATCGAGCCCCAAGGTGGCGCCGAGGTTCGACTGCTCGTCGGCGTCCACCGCGATCACGTCGGCCTTCCGGCGGGCAAGTTGTCGGGCCAGGAGGGCGGCGATGGTGGTCTTTCCGACCCCTCCCTTGCCGACCACGACCATCCTCCTGCCCTCGCCGGCGGCGAGCGGCGCGGTCCCGTGGTCGTGGTCGTGGTCGTGGTCGTGGTCGTGGTGGTGGTCGCGGTGGACGCAGGTGCCGTCGACGCGCAGGTCCTCGCACATGGCGCTCAGCCGTGCATCGCCGCGGCCGGCTCTTGGAGCACGATCGCCTCGGGCTCCTCGTAGGGGAGGCCGAGCGCCTTGCGCTTGGCCTCGATGTGGCGCCTGATGTAGACGGCGGCCCGGTACGGGTCGGGCTCGACGGCGAAGGACGCGCCGACCACGTCGTCGAGCCCACCGGCCAGCAGCTCGACGACGTGCGGGCTGCCGAAGATCGGCGGCTGGACCCCCAGCACGGTGGTGATGCCGCTCGCAACGACGTAGGCGCCGATCGACACCGCCTTCTCCGAGTACCACTCCGGTGCCGCCCCGGCCAGCGGCAGCTGGTCGATGTCGACCCCGAGATGGTCGGCCAGGGCCCCCGCCAGGACGAGGATCCGGCTGTTGTCCACGCACGAGCCCATGTGGAGGACCGGGGGGATCCCGAGCGCCTCGCACACACCCCGCAGCCCGGGGCCGGCCACGGCCGCCGACTCGGGCATCATCTGGCCCGCCTTGCCGTTGGCCACGGCCGCACACCCCGTCACCACCACGAGCACGTCGTGCTCGATGAGCTGGCGGGTGAGCTCTACGTGGGCGTAGTCCTGAGGGATCTTCGGGTTGTTGCACCCGACGATGCCAACCGCTCCGCGGATGGCACCGCTCTTGATCGCGTCGACCAGCGGCGCTGGAGTGCCACCGAGCGCCCCGAGGATCGCCTCGACCGAGAACCCGCCCATCCAACGCACCGGCTCGACCGGTATCCGCACGCGCTCCGGGTTGCGGTTGGGAAACGCCTCTACGGCGAGCCGCACGATCTCGTGCCCGATCTCGAGGCCACGTCGGGGATCGAAGGACACGTGCGTGGCGCCCGGGAACTTGGCCTTGTCGGCGGTCGAGATGACCTTGGTGTGGTAGCAGGCGGCCACGTCGGTGACCGAGGGCATGATGCACTGGTAGTCGACGACCATCGCCTCGAGGGCGCCGGTCACGATCGCCAGCTCCTGCATGAGGTGGTTGCCGGCCATCGGGATGCCCCGGCGCATGAGCAGCTCGTTGCCGGTGCAGCAGAGCCCGACGAGGTTGATGCCGCTGGCGCCGTACGAGCGGGCGAGGGCGACCAGGTCGGGGTCCTCGGCCGCCTGGACGATGACGTCGGAGAGCACCGGGTTGTGCCCGTGAAGGGCGATGTTCACCTGGTCGGGCCGTAGCACTCCGAGGTTGACCTCCGAGACCGAGGGCGCGGGAGTGCCGAAGAGCACGTCGGACAGCTCGGTGGCGATCATCGACCCGCCCCATCCGTCCGACAGGCTGGTGCGCAACGCGTGGAGCAGGAGGTTGACGTGGTCGTTGTCCACACCCATGTGGGTGCGGTGCAGCATCTCGACGTTCTCGCGGTCCACGCCGCGTGGCGTGATGCCCAGGGCGTCCCAGCGCGCTCGGCGGGCTTCGGGGGCCCGGGCGGTGAAGCCCACCCGAGCCGAG
>JAJZJY010000331.1 GCA_021809885.1 Actinomycetes bacterium | reverse complement strand
TCGAGGACCTCGACTTCCGCCGCAGCCGGGGCATCGAGAAGGCGGAGATCCTCGGCCTCGCTCAGTGCGCGTTCGTCCGCAACCACCACAATGTCGCCGTCGTGGGCCCGACCGGTCGTGGTTGACACTGCGCGCTCCTTTCATCGGGTTGTGTCAAAGAGTCCAGGCCCCGCCTGCTTCACGTTGATACGCAGGCCTTTTCGTTGTCCGCGGTTGACGTGGACGGCTTCGAGCTCCCCGCGTTGGACCTTGTGCAACACCGTCTGGCGGGAGACGCCGAGCACCTTGGCGGCTTGATCGAGGCCGAGCCAGCCCTCGGGAACCTCGCCGACGATGCGACGACGCAGCTCCTCGGTGATGCGGATGTGCCAGGGACCGCCCGGCGTGAGTTGCTCGCCCTGAAGCAAGCCGTTCCTCAGCCACCGATACAGGGTGGTGCGGTTGACGCCGAGCTCTTTTTCGGCAGCGGTGATGGAGAGCACCGGACAAGCATGGTCTTTTGGTGTGACTGCTGGTGGCGCGAAAGCGGCGATGCCCCGCGAGGTGCGAAGCGACTTCACCCGGGGCTCGGTGAAGCTGAGCCCGGTGCCCGTGCGACGACCTTGTTTGGAGAGAATGGCGGCGATCGTCTTGTCGTCATAGCGTGCGGCGAGGCGACGGACGAGCTCGACGGTGTCCTCGTTCGTGGCGCGGAAATGACCGCCCGTCTTGTTCAGCTCGTGGACAAAGCTCGTCTTCGCGCCACCCTCCCAGACAATCGTGGCGTCCGCCTGGCGGTCGGCCGTCCGGACGAGCACGACGACCTCGGCAACGATGGCGCGCAGCAACTGTTTGCGTTCTCTCCATGTGGTGCTCGATGCGTTGAAGATCGCGCGCACGTCGGCTCCTGCGCGCTCGAGCCAGGCAACCTCGGTCTCGCTGAGGCGCGTCGGGCGACGCAAGCGCTGCGTGGCGAGGTCTTGTTCCGCCTGGCGCTGTGTCGTGAGCGCCAGCTCGAGCGAACCCTCGAGGGTCCGCGCCACGAGGCGGTTCTCGGGTTCGACCGCGTCGAACTGCCGGCGTGCCCGCTCGGCTTGAAAGCGCGCCCGCTCGACCGCGAGCTCGAAGGTGGCGAGCCGCTGACGGTGGGTCTCGTCCGCCTCGGAGAGAGCCCTCGCCGTCGCCTGCAGGCTGGCGGGCTCGAGGACGGCAAAGACCTCTTCGAGCACGCGGTTCTCGAGCTTGCGCCCGCCGATGCTCTGGCAGAAGCGCTCGGTGCCATAGAGCATCTTCGAGCGACCACAGACATAGCGCGGAACGTTGCCGCCCTTGCCGGAATAGCCGGTCTGCATCATCCGCCCGCAGCGCCCACAGCGGATGCGGCCTTGCAGAAGGGCGGTGCCCTCGCGCACCGCCCCACCACCGTGTCCTCGCGGTGGACGCCAGTTCGCCCTCAGCTCGTCCTGGATGGCGACATAGCGCTCCCAGCTCACATAGCTGCGGTGGTGGTCAAGGATCAGCACCGTCCACTCGTCGCGGGGAAGCTGGCGCGTGCGGACTACCAGCTTCCCGTTCGCGTCGAGGCGCTTTTCTGTCCGGTTGCGGCCAAAGACGAAGGCTCCCGCGTAGGCGGGGTTGGTGAGGAAGTCGTGGATCGCCGGATAGCTCGCCGGCACCCAGACGATCCGGCGCGTTCCGCTCGGTCGGCGAGGGATGAGCAGGTTGTCCTCGATCAGCGAGAGCATCACCTGGCGTGCCGAGCTGAGCTCGTCGAAGCGGGAGAAGACCGTCGCGATCGCCGAGCGCACCGACTCGTCGGGATCGAGGACGGTGCGGCCGTCCTCGTCGTGCACCAGTCCCACGGGCAGGCCCTGGCGGAGCTCGCCTTTGGCTGCCTTGTGCTGGAGTCCGGCTGTGAGGCGGTGACGGATCAGATGGAGCTCGGCTTCAGACATCGTGCCCTTCAAGCCGAGTTATCTGTAGCGCGAATTGGGGTGTCTTTGACGTAGGCAACGGGGCTCTCAGCATCCACCAGTTGTCGTTGGCGACTCGTTATCTTGCCGCGTCCGACAACGTGGCTGAAGGCAGGGTGGGGGGATGCGGGTCCAGGCGGTCGATGTTCTCGACGGTGCGCGCACGTGGACGGTGCTCGGTGACGATCACTGCTGTGTCGAGCCGATCGAGGAGTTCTTGGAGTATCACCGGGTGCTCGGCTCGTCACCGAACACGGTGCGCTCCTACGCGAAGGGTCTGCAGCTGTGGTGGACGTTCGTTGCCGAGAACGGCGTGTCGTGGGAGGACCCTGGGGTCCAGTCGCTCCGAGCGTTCTTGACCGCGCTTGCGACCGGGCTGTCGCCGTCGGTGACCCCGCTCGGTCGGGCCGATCCGGCACCGCCCAAGGTGGCGGAGGCGACCATCTCCGCTCGTTTGGCGGCAGTTGTGTCGTTTTACCGCTACCACCACGATGTGCACGGTCGGGGGGCGTTGATTGCCCGGGCGTCGGCGGCACCGGCCCGGCGGGGGCGTTACCGTCCGATGCTGGCTCACCTCGACTCCCGGCGCCGTCGCCCGTCGAGCCCGCTGCGCCTACGCCGCCAGCGGGCGGGCCCGCCACCGCTGCTCAGCCCCGCCCAGGTGCGGGCGATCTTGGAGGGCTGCGCCCACTTCGACGTGGCGACGAACCGCTGGCGCGGGTCGTTGCGGGACCGGCTGCTCTTCGCCACCTTGGTCGAGACCGGCATGCGCCTCGGCGAAGCCCTGTTGTTGACCCATGCCGACTGGCACGTGGGCCGAGGCGACACGCCCTTCGTCGAGGTGGTCCCCAAAGAGCATCCCCACGGCCAGCGGGTCAAGGGTGGCCGGCACCGCCGGATCTACGTGTCCGATGAACTCGAGCGTCTCTACAGCGACTACTTGTGGGCCCTGGCCGAGGCGACTGAGCAAGAGGGCCGGACGCTCGAAGATGGCTGGTTCGTGTTCGTGAACCTGGCTCGGGAGCCTCGCTTCGCGCCGATGCGGCCCGAGAGCGTCTACGCGACGGTGCGCCGTCTGCGCCGAACACTCGGCGACGCCGTGCCCCAAGGCTGGAGCCCGCACTGGGCCCGCCATACCCACGCCACGGCATTGTTGTTGGCGGGGGTGCCCGAGCACGTGGTGAGCCGCCGGCTCGGGCATGCCGATGTGCAGACCACCATGGACCTCTACGGCTGGGTCACCGAGGATGCCGAGATGCGTGCCGTGGCCGAATGGCGCCGCTTCGCCGAGGGCTGGCGGACAAGCGGTGACTGAGGACCGGCAGGCCAAGCTTGTAGTGATGGCGAGCCCCTCGTCGTCCTCGGCCGGCGCGGTGCGGGGGACTGTCCCCGCGTCCTTCGAGATCTCGGGCGATGTCGTCGACTTCGGCGTCGAGCCATGGCGGGCGTTGGCCTACGCCTACTCGGCTCGCCCGGCGGCCCGCGTGAATGTCTCCGCGTTGCCAGAGGCGATGCGCCGTGAGCTGGCCTGGTGGTTGCATTCGCTCAACGTTGGCGGGGAGCGGGTGAACTCCCATGTCCTGGCCAGCTGGGTCAAGGTCCCAAACGCAGTGTCGGCCGATCCAGGACGCCAGGTCCGGTCCTTTGTCGATCTGTCGGTGGCCGAGTGGATGGCGGCGGCCCGAGCCAGCTTCTATGGCCGTCACGGCCGGTTGCCCGGGGTCACCTTCGAGCAGAACTACCGGGCGACGATCGCCCGCCTGCACGCCGCGGTGGCCCGCTGCTACGACACCGGCGAATGGTGGCGGGCCGATCACTGGGACCCGCGCCGCGACCCTCGGATCCCTCTGCGCGAGCACGAGGCGCTCGGCAACTCCCGCCTGAACTTCGAGCGGGTGACCCAGCCGTGGCTGGCCGAGGCGATCAAGTGGTACTTCGCACTGAGCTTGGAAACCGGGAACCTGGTGTGGTCGTCGTTACCCTCCGCGCTCACCTCACTGGGCACCCATCTCTCCGAGTTCTTGGTGGCTTCGGGGATCGACACCCCGGCGCTGGTCGCCGACCCCGAGGCCGAGTTGCGCGCGGTGGCGATGGCGTTCCTCGGCAACCTGCGGCAACGCAGATCGCTCCGGGGCCAACCGTTGAGCACCACCAGCGTGGGGTTGATCCAAAGCGGGGTCAGCTCGTTCTACGCGTTCATGGCCGACCACCGCGTCGAGGCGGCCCGGGCCCTGGGCGAGCCCCGCTGGGCCGAACTGTCCGACGCCCATGCCCGGCTGTGGCGGAGCGGGGAGTACCTCAGACGCGACCGGCACCGCAGTGGCGGCGACTACATCGACCCCGCCGCCTTGAGTCGCATCGTCGAGCATCTCGACATCTTGTCCTTGGCCAAGGATCAGACCAAGACCGTCGTGGTCGACGGTGTGCGCAAAGAGATTGCCGGCATGGGCGACCCCCAGGCCATGCGGGCCTTCTTGCTCGAGGTGTTCACGGGCCGACGGATCAACGAGATCCTGCTCGCCGACTTCGAGCCCCTTTCGCCGGTGCCTGGCCTCGACCCCGATCAGCCACGGGGCGAGGGGGCGTTCGTGGCGCGCTTCCGCTATCGCCAGAGCAAGATCGCCGGTGCACCTGACACGATCCTCGTCGAAGCAGAGGTCGTCAACATCATTGCCGAGCAGCAAGCGTGGCTCGTCGATCACTTGGCCGCCGCCAACCCCGGGACGCCGACCCCGCGCTACCTGTTCGTGGCCTGGCAGTCGAATCGTCGCGGCCACCAGCCCTACAGTGCGAACACCCTGCGGGGCTTGCTCGCCACACTGGTGGGCGAGCTGCAGATCCGCGACGCGCAGGGGTGCCTCGTCGACTTTCAACGCACCCATCGGATGCGGCACTCCAAAGCCACCGAACTCTTGAACTCGGGAGTTCCGTTACATGTGGTGCAGCGCTACATGGGTCATCTCTCCCCGGAGATGACGATGCATTATGCCGCTACCTTGGCCAAGACCCACGAGGCGGAGTTCTTGCGGTTCAAGAAGTTGGGCCGAGACGGCCGCGACGTCGGCCTCGAACCGAGCGATGTCTATGAGCTGGTCCAGCTGGGGCGGCACACCGACCGGATCCTGCCCAACGGCGCCTGCCTCTTGCCCCCGCTCAAACGCTGCGATCGGGGCAATGCCTGCTTGACGTGTGATCACTTCGCCACCGACGGCCGCTATCTCGACGAGCTGGAGACCCAGCTGTCCGAGACCGAGGGGCTGATCGCCCGGCGCCAGGCACAGCACCGTGACCGCACCGGCCAGGAGATGGGCGAGGACAACGTTTGGTTGGACCAGCGTCTGGCCGAGTGCCGTTCCCTTGCCGCCATCGTCGCCGCCCTATACGCCGATGGTGCAGACGGCCACGCGGTGCGAGGAGCCGGCGTGATTGGTCGGGTTGGCCAGCCGGTCGAACTCGACACCGACCGGCACCGGCGCAGGGAGTCTCAATGACCGACGACCCCCGCACGGAGGTACTCCGCCGTGCGGCGTCAGCCAAACGCGACGCTGCCACCGGCCGAGCCGAGGCCGGTCTACGCGAGCTGATCAAGACCAACGCCGAGATCAACTTCCGTGCCGTGGCAAACGCTGGCGGAGTGTCGACCGACTTCCTCTACCGCCATGCCGAGCTGCGGGCCCGCATCGAGCATCTGCGATCCCGCCAAA
>JAJZJY010000330.1 GCA_021809885.1 Actinomycetes bacterium | reverse complement strand
GCGGACGGGGAAGAACACGGGGTCGTGGGAGCTGTGGCTCCCCGGCTGGGGAGTCCGCCAAGCCGAGGGGAACGTAACCAAGGTGTCCCCACACCGGCCGCCGTTGTGGGTGAAGCACCGGCGACAGGGTTGGCAGGTCACCTTCGGCCGGTGCGAACGGGGCAACGGGGAGCCGGGACCGCACGACTTTCTAGACGTGCTCAGCCTCGCCTACGCACTCGACGCCGACCGTGGGGGTGGCTTCGTGGACCACGCCGCCGCCTTCGGGGTCGCAGCTGAACCACTACCGCTCGTCGTGAGCATCGACCCCGGTGGGGCCGAGTCGGTCGCCCGCACCGTTGAGGCACTGCACGTGCTGGTGGTGGCGCTCGACGCCGAGGCAGGGCGGTGGTTCACGTCGCCGGTGGAACGAGCGGAGGGCACCAGCCGCCTGCACATCGCTCGTGCGCAGTCGCCGTCAGCCATCGCCGCTCTCGTGCCTACTCGCTTCGGGGTACGTCCAGCGTTGTTGAAGTTTCGCCTTCCCGACGAGGAGCAGGCGCGGTGGGCCGAGACGTTCGCCGGTGGCTGGTGCTCCGACGTGGCCGGGCTCCGCGGCGTGCCATTCACGGCAGCTCTGGCCGATGTCACCTCTGCCTTTCCGTTGACTGCTCACCTTGTGGGCTGGTGGGCGCTCTACACGGCCTCGACGATCCGTCACGAGGTCGTGACGGATGCGCTCCGGCGAGCCTGCGAGCGGGCAGTGGCCGACCCGGCGACGGCCCTGGACCCGAAGCTCTGGCGGCGCCTCGGCGTGACCCTCGTGGAGGTCGTCCCGGACGGCGAGCCGTTCCCCATCGAAGTGGAGGACGACACCCGGCCTGACGGTCGGAGCGAAGTGGTCCCCGTGTTCTCGCCAGCCCGCTCGATGTTCTACGCCTGGCCGGACGTGCTCGGGGCGGCGACGATGGGTCGGCGGGTGCCGAGGATCGTCCGGGCCATCCGGCTCGTGCCCGGACCTCCGGAGCCGGGGTTGCGGGAACGGGTCCCGGTGGTCCCCGGGCTCGTGCTCGACGTGGACGAGGACCCGGTGCTCGGGCTTGTGCGCCGGCGCCGTGATGCGAAGGTTGCCGGAGACACGCGGCTGGCGAAGGTGCTCCATGCCTCGGTGAACACGCTCGTCTCTGGCGACCTCTCCCGGTTCGACGAGCGGCTGGTGAAGCGGGGGCGGGTGTCGAAGCTCGGGGAGGTGCCCGGGCCGCGGACGTTCCTCCCGATCGCCTGCACCGTCCAGGCCGGCGCCCGCCTGCTCCTTGCGGTTGTGGACCGGATGGTCGTCGACCGTGGCGGCATCGTCGCCTATCGGGACACCGACTCCTCGTTCATTCCGGCGAGCCCCAATGGCGGCACGCTCACGCTCGCGGATGGCTCGACGGTGCGCGAGCTGTCCTTCGCCGAGGTGGCGGCGATCACTGACGCCTTCGCCCCGCTCTCGCCGGACACCGGGACGTGGCCGGTGTGGAAGGTCGAATGCGGAACGGAGACGGAGCCTCTCCGGGTGGTGACCTTCGGGCCGAAGCGCCACGCGCAGTATGTAACGGGCGTCGACAAGGCGGCGAAAGGCGACGACGAGGACGGAGGCGGCACCGGGGCATGGCTCGACGACTCCACCTCTGCCGGGCTGGGCGGGATGTGGGCCGCTCCACCAGCGATGAGCGAACGCGGCGCCTACTCACGGGCGGCTGTTGCCCGGGAGGTGGCGCTGTGCGTCGCCCGCGTGGACGATCCCGGTGCCACCCGTCCACCGGCGCCCTGGGACGCCGCCGGTGCGCCCCCGTTCCCGACCATGCGCCGGCTCTCGGTCGTCAGCCCCGAGGTGCTCCGTAGCCTGCCCGATGCGCTCGGCGCCCGGCCGGGGAGCCGATACCTCGTGGGGGTCACGGATCGATCCGGGCTCGGGTTGGCCGGCGAGGTGGTTGCCCTCGACCCGGGCGGGGACCTCTCCGGCTGGCAGTCGCTCCGATGGCTGGACCGCCGGACCGGGGTGCAGACACCGGTGGGCACCGGCTGGGACGTGGACTCGTTCACGACGGCACGGCTCGAAAGCCTGGACGTCAGGGCAGCTCGGTACGGCGCGGCCCCCCGGACCCTCCCTCTCGACGCCGTGCACGTCGATCCGCTCCTCGTTCGCCACCTGGGCCGCGTCTCGGGGGTGATCGATGCCCAGCTCGACGGCCTTCCCGGCGACATCCGGGCTCGGCGGACCGTCTACGGCGACGCGGACCGCGTGGCTGCGGCACAGAAACTGGCCGGGGCGCTCGGTCCTTACCGGTTCGCCCGGCGGACCAGGCTCCCGCTCCGGGTCGCCAAGCGTGCGGCTGCCGGTGAGTCGATCTCGAAACGCAACGCGGCACGTGCGATCCGTGCCCTGCGGATCGATGACGGGACGGCGCCGCTGTGCGGGTGCGGGTGCGGGCTCCCGGTCCTGCGGCGGCAAGGGGCGCTCTACGTCGACGATGCCCACCGAAAACGTGCGGAACGGGCACGCCAGCGTGCGTCGGACCTTTCCACCACCCACCCGGCCCGGAAGGGCCACGACAGAAAGAAGGCAGTCCCATGACTACGACTACCGAAGCACCGACGAAGGTCCGCTATCGCACGCTCGTCGGGAATACCACCCGTGATCCCGAGCTGCGGTTCTCGACGAAGGGCACGCCGTGGGCGATGACCGGGCTGGCAGTGAACCGCCGGACCCGCCACGACGATGGGACCTGGACCGAGGAGGAGCCCGAGTTCTACGAGCTGGTGTGCTTCGGCGACATGGCCGAACACGTCGCCCAGTGTGTCGTGAAGGGTGATCGGCTCGTCGCCACCGGGAAGCTGGAGGACGACGCCTGGACCGACCGGAACGGCGAGATGCGCACCACGCACAAGCTCGTTGCCGACGAGGTGGGCGTGAGCCTCCGGTTTGCCACCGTGACCGCGCACAGGGTCGAGCGACAGGGTCCGGTCACCATCGACGACGGGGAGCCGTTCTAATGCCGGCCGCCGGCTGCGACCTCTGCGTGTATGCCGCGGTACACGGCTGGTGGGGGCCGGACCACAAGGGCACGCACTGTGGAGACTGTCACGCGAGCTGGTCCGGCACGGGGAAGGCGCACTGCACCGCGTGTCACCAGACCTTCGCCAGCAATCCCACGGCGGACCTCCACTGGCACCGGGAGCGCCACGTCGATCCGGGACTCACCCGCAACGCCAAGGGCACGCCGAAGCTCGAACGGGGCGACGATGGGGTCTGGCATTCCACGAAGCGGCGCCCGAACTACTGGGAGCGTGCGGCGTGAGCTGGCCCCGGTGGTCTCCCATGACGCGCATGGTGGTGCGGATAGGCGGTGCCGTGGCCATCCTGACCGGCGTGATCCGGCTCCTCATGGCAACCGAGGTACGGGTGTTGAGCGTGCCGGTGTCGTGTGGCAGCCCGGTGGCGTTCCTCGCCGGTGCCGACAACGGCCACCCGATCACCCTCGCCGTCTGTACCCCGAGTTTGGAAGCCGCGGTCGTGCTCGGCGTCGTGCTTGTGGTGCTCGGTATCGCTGGGCTCGTCTCCTCCGCCCGTGCCGACACTCGGCCCATGGTCGCCGGCTGGTACCGGTCGCCCGATGCACTCGGGCACGTCGGGTACTGCCGATGGTGGGACGGGTCCCAGTGGACTACTGCGACGCGGTGCCCGATGACCGACACACCCGACAAGCGAAAGGTGACCCGATGAGCACCGACCCCTGGCAGCTTCTCCCCGATCTCAGCACCGACGAGTTCGAAGCGTTGAAGGCCGACATCGCTGCCCGAGGTGTCATCGTGCCGGTAGTCCTCGACGCCAGTACGGGCGCCGTGATCGACGGGCACCACCGGCTACGTGCCTACGAGGAGCTGCGCACCGCCGGGGTGAAGGTAGCGCCCTACCCTCGTGAGGTCCGCACGTTCGTCGATGACGAGGACCGCATGGCGGTGGCACTGTCGGTCAACCTGGCCCGCCGGCACTTGACCCGGAAGCAGCGAGCCGAACTGGTGACCCAGCTCCGAGGCCAGGGCTGGTCACTACGGCGCATCGGTGAGGCGGTCGGGACGAGCGAGGCGACGATCCGCCGGGAGATTGCGTCAGGTGACGCAATCGAGCTGCCCGACCGAATCGAGCGGAAGGGCGGTGGAACCTACCCGGCACGCCGTCCGTCCATCGTGGTCACGTCGGACCGGGACCAGCGCCGGGCCGAGAGCGCCCTACGTCTGCTCGGTGAGACTGCTCCGGGGAAGCTGCTCGACCTCAAGGCGGCTGAGGCCAGAGCCCGGGACGCCCACATGGCCCAGCTCCGATCCGTGCATGTACCCGAGCGCATCGACGGCCCGGCCTACGAGCTACGGCTCGGCGACCTCCGCGAGGTGTGGGCCGACGTGGCAGACGGATCGGTAGACGCCATCGTGACCGACCCGCCCTATGACGATGCCGGGGTACCGCTGTTCGAGGACTTCGCTCGTCTGGCAGTCCGCGTGTTGAAGCCCGGGCGCCTGGCCGCTATCTACTGCGGGCACGTGGCCCTCCCTGAGGAGATGGCCCTGCTCGAAGCGGGAGGCCTGACCTACGTGTGGCACGGGGTGAACATCCTTGGCGGTCTGCATTCTCAGATCCGTTCTCGGATGATCAACGGCAATCACCGCAGCGTGGTCCTCTACGCGTCCGGCGCGTTCACGCCTCGCAAGTGGATTCACGACACGTTCTTCGCCGAGGGCAGGGGTGGACCCGAGAGCCGCCCACTGCATCCCTGGCAACAGGCGGTCAAGCCCGTCCGGCACTGGGTCCGTTCGATATCGGAGCCGGGCGAGCTGGTGCTCGACCCGTTCGTCGGTAGCGGCACCACGGCCATAGCGGCGGTAAGCGAGGGCCGGCGCTTCATGGGAGGCGACCTCGATCCGGCGTGTGTGGAGACGACACGGCAACGCCTCGAAGGGCTAGCAACACAAGAGGAGGACGAACCGGCATGACCCGGCCCCGGATTTATGCCGCCCACCCTATGACCACCTACGGCACGGACCATGCCCGTCGTGCGCTCTCCGGTCTGGCCGAGCTGCTCTCCGGTTGCGAACTGCTCAACCCCGCGGAGCAGGCGTGGGAGACGAACGACGCATGGCTCGCGGAATGGCCGGTCATCGTGCGCAACATCGTCGGGCTCGTGGTATTCGCTCACCAGGACGGGACGGTTGGCGTGGGTTGCGTGCGGGAACTGACCGACGCCATAGCCGAGCGTGTCCCGGTCGCCGGCTACAACACCGAGGCCGGTCTGGTGGACCTCGCCGGGGTCGACTTCTTACCCCGTGGCGAGCGGACACCTCGTCGAGTCGGCACCCTACGGCTGGGCGGGCCGGTTGCATGGTCGTGGGCACGAACGTGTATAGGACCACCAACGACGACGACGAGAGGCACACCATGACCACCACGCTGACATGCAAGCACTGCGGCACGACCTTCGACACGAGTGCCACGACCAACACCCGGTGCCGGAGTTGCAAGGCCGTCTGCCGTGTCCCGTCCGGGCAGCGGCCGTCCGAGGTGCCCTACGTGTTGGCCCTGGCGCTCGTCTGCGGACACGTCACTACCGCCATAGGCGAGCACGTCGCAGCGGACCGTGCG
>JAJZJY010000329.1 GCA_021809885.1 Actinomycetes bacterium | reverse complement strand
GCTCGACGTCGACGACGAGCGCCGGCCCGGCCGGGGCCTGCTGCCTGTACTGGTCGTAGCGGCGAACGAGCAGCTGCACCGCCCGGTGGTGGTCAGCCGAGCCGGGCGCAACGACGCGAGCCGAGCCGTCGGCGCGCACCCACCACAACTCCGCCCAGTCCTCCCGGTACTCGTCGGCGAGCAGCGAGACGCGGGGGTTGGCCGTGACGTTGGCCAGCCGGCGCAGGCGGTCCGTCCGCTTGGGCTTGTGGTCGACGGCGCTGACCACCGTCTCACCGTCGACGGCGAAGACGAGCGGCACGAGGTGGGGCCGGCCGGCGGAGTCGGCGGTGGCGAGGCGGGCGACCCGGGCGCTGGCGAAGCGCCACCGGGCCTCCTCGGGCGTCACGGGCCGTTGACCTCGGCGACGGCCGCCTCGAAGGCGTCCATGGCCCGCTCCACCTCCCCCCGGCCGGCCGACGGCAGCCAGTGCAGGGCGCGGCGGAAACCGGCCTCCTCGAGCTCGGCGAGAGCGCGTGCGTCGGCAGGGGCTCCCATGACGGTGAGGTCGAGGGGCCGTCCGGCCTCGGCGAGCAGGGAGCGGCCCCGTTCCCTGATGTCCCCCCGGGCGAAGTTGGGCATCCAGCCGTCGCCGAAGGCGAGCACCCGGCCGGTCACGCCAGGGCCGTTGCCACCGACGAGCACCGGCGGGTGCGGCCGCTGGGCCGGCTTTGGCCACGACCAGATGCGGTCGAAGTCGACGTGCTCGCCGTGGTAGGTGGCCTCCTCCTCGGTCCAGATGGCCTTCATCGCCTCGACGCGTTCACGCAGCACGCCGGTGCGCCGGCGGGGGTCGGTCCCGTGGTTCTCCATCTCCTCCCGGTTCCAGCCGAGGCCGACGCCGAGCTCGACCCGTCCGCCGGAGAGCACGTCGATGCTGGCTACCTCCTTCGCTGTGACGATCGGGTCGCGCTCGACGAGCAGGCAGATGCCGCTGCCGACCCGCAGCTTCTTGGTGGCGGCGGCCGCCGCTGTCATGGCTACGAACAGGTCGTAGGTGTGCGAGTACTTGCGGGGCAGGTCGCCGCCCCCGGGGTACGGGCTGCGGCGCGACGCCGGTATGTGGGTGTGCTCCGGGAACCACAGCGAATCGTGGCCCCGCTCCTCGGCCAGCCTGGCCATGGTGGCCGGGTCGACGGCGTAGTGGGTGGGGAAGATGGCGACGCCCATGTCCATGCCGTCCAACCTACGAGGCTGCGCCGGCTCACGGTCCGAGCTCGCCGAGGTTCCAGAACCCCGGAAGCGACCGGGCCTGCCGTCCACCGGACGCGTAACGGGCCAGCCGCTCGTGCCCGCCAGCGTCGAGAAGGCCGACGACATCGTGGACCCGTCGCGGGCCGAGGGCACGCAGGGCCGCGTCACCAGCGCTGCGCCGGGCGGGGAGGTCGGAGGAGACGAGCACCAGGGGGCAGACGCCGCGGGCCTCGAGGACGCTGGCGCGCCCGACCGCCTTCCAGAGGACGTCCGCGCGCGACAACCCGGCCGGGGTGGTCGTGAAGGCGCCGGTGACGTCGAAGTACCACGGCTGGCCGTCGCCGGCGCGTGCCACGACGTCGACGGTGACGCCGGCGCCGGGGACACGGCGGTCCTGCTCTACGACCTCGAAGCCGGCAGAGGCAAGGAGCTCGACCGCCACCACGGCTGCGGCCTTGCGGTCGGCGGGCAGGGCTCGCTCGGGAGGGGAGGCGAAGAGCTGCCCGGCGACGCCCGCCTCGGCGGCGACGCGCTCGGCGGCAAGGGTGACGTACTCCGCCTCGGTGTCGTAGCCGACGTAGCGCCGGCCGGTGCGGGCAGCCGCCACCGCGGCGCTCCCCGACCCCAGGAACGGGTCGAGCACCACATCACCCCGGAAGGTGTAGAGCTCGATCAGCCGCTGGGGCAGCTCCACCGGGAACGGCGCCGGGTGGTGCACCCGCCGGGCCGACTCGGGGCGGATGTCCCACACGTCGAGGGTCGCCTCGAGAAACTCGTCGGTGGTTATCGACGCCTCGTGCGGGAGGCCCTGCGCCCGGCGGCGCTCGACGGAGACGGCCCGGTCGAAGCGACCCTTGGAGGCGACGACCACCCGCTCGGTGACGTCCCGCAGGACAGGGTTGACCGGCGAGCGGTAGGAGCCCCACGCGCACGAGCCGGATGCACCCCCCGCCTTGCGCCAGACGATCTCCCCCCGCAGGAGCAGCCCGAGGTCGTCGTCGAGGATCCGCACGACGTCGGCCGCCAGCGACCGGTACGGCTTCCGGCCGAGGTTGGCCACGTTGACGGCGATCCGCCCTCCAGGCTCTAGCACCCTCCGGCACTCGGCGAAGACGTCCGCCAGCAACTCGAGGTACGCGGCGTAGGACGCCGGGATCACGCCCTGCCCCAGGGCCTCCTCGTACTCCTTGCCTGCGAAGTACGGCGGCGAGGTCACGACCAGGGCGACGGAGTTGTCGGGGAGCTCGTCCATCTTGCGGGAGTCCCCGACGATGAGCGGCTCGGGGAGCTCGAAGTGCTCGGCCAGCTGCTCGTCGGCGGAGATCGCCTTGGGGGCGAAGCGGGCGTAGAAGCGGCTCGAGTCGTGGCTCTCGCGGGCGCCGGCGCCAAACGCCTTGGTTGCCGTCGGCCGTCCCCGCCGGCGCGTCACCACGGCCGTCCGCGGTGGCGGGCGCCGCATCCGCTCATGGCGCGACCGTAGACGCTGACGGCGACGGCATGTACCACGATTGGGACGTGGTGCCACGGCCCGACCGCCCCGACCGCCCCGACCGGACCGCCGAGGTGGCGGTAGTCGGCTACGGGCCTGTTGGCGCGACCCTGTCGGTGCTGCTCGCCCAGCAGGGCCGTTCGGTCGTCGCCATCGAGCGCTTCCCCACCCCCTACCGCCTGCCCCGGGCGGTGCACTTCGACGACGAGGCCGGGCGCATCTTCCAGGCGTGCGGCATCGGCGCAGCCCTGCGCCGCATGACCGATCCCGTCGACACCTACGAGTGGCGCAACGGTGCCGGCACGACGCTCCTTCGCCTCGGCCGGCCGGGCCACAGCCCGCTCGGCTGGCCGATGTCGTCGATGTTCCACCAGCCCGACCTGGAGGAGGCCCTCGACCGGCGAGCCCGCTCGCTGCCGCTGCTGGAGGTGCGCCGCGGCGTGGAGGTCGTCGCTCTCGGCGACGACGGCGGCGGCGGGGTGACGCTCAGCACCACCGCCGGCGATGTCCGAGCCGCCTGTGCCGTGGGCTGCGACGGCGCCGACAGCACGGTCGCGCGCCTGCTCGCCGTGCCGGTACGGGATCTCGGATTCCACTACGACTGGCTGGTGGTCGACGTCGTGGTCGACTCCGATCGCCGCTTCGAGCCGCCCAACCTCCAGGTGTGCGACCCCCGGCGCCCGACGACGCTCGTGTCGGGAGGGCCGGGCAGGCGCCGGTGGGAGTTCATGCTCCTCCCCCACGAGACCGCAGCAGAGCTCGACGGGGAGGGACGGGTATGGCAGCTGCTGGCACCGTGGGACGTCCACCCCGGCAACGCCCGCATCGAGCGCCACGCCGTCTACACCTTCCGCGCCCGCTACGCGGAGCAGTGGCGTGCCGGCCGGGTACTCCTCGCCGGCGACGCCGCGCACCTCATGCCCCCCTTCGCCGGCCAGGGAATGTGCGCCGGCATACGCGATGCGGCCAACCTGGCGTGGAAGCTCGACCTGGTCCTCACGGACCGCGCCCCTGAGCGGTTGCTCGACAGCTACCAGCAGGAGCAGTTGCCGGCGGCCCGAGCCGCTGTCGAGGCGTCGGTGGAGCTCGGACGGGTCATCTGCGTGCTCGACGCCGCCGAGGCGGAGGCGCGCGACGAGGTGTTGAGCGCGTCGGTCGGCCCGGCGCCGGCGGAGGCGCCCCCGCCTCCGAGGATCGAGGACGGGGTGGTCGACGCGGGGAGCCGGGGTGCCGGCGAGCTGTTCGTGCAGGCGAGCGTGAACGGGGTTCCCTTCGACGACGTGCACGGTGCGGGATGGCGCCTGGTGACCCTCGACGAGCCCGCCCTCCACACCGGCACGCGCTCGTGGTTCGAGTCGATCGGGGGAAAGGTCGTTCGCTTGACGGCTCCCGACGGCTCCTGCGCTTCCTGGTTCGCGCGGCACACGGTTGCGTACGCGCTGCAACGACCCGACTTCCACGTGTTCGGGACGGCCGCCGACGGGGAGGAGGCGACGGCCCTCCTCCGGCGGCTGAGGCTGCACCTCGGCGCACCTCGACCGATGTGACGCGGCGGCAGACGGTCGGGAGAAGGTTCGTTCGTCAAACTGTTCGCTACGCTAGCGATGAGATGTCACCGTCGCCGACGAGCTCCCGCTGGGTGCGCCGGCTGTGGGGGTACATGCTGCGCCGCCGCGGCGCTGTGACCCTGTCGCTCGCCGGCGCCGCCCTCGGCGGCCTGGCCCAGGCCACCGTGCCCCTGGCCGAGCGCCAGATCGTCAACGGGGTCATCATCACCCACCGCTCGCCGCTGTGGCCGTGGCTGGTACTGATGGTGGGGCTGGCGGCCGCCACCTTCGGCTTCGCCTACCTGCGGCGCTACTACGGCGGGCGCGTCGCCCTGGGCGTCCAGTACGACCTGCGCAACGCCATGCACGACCACCTGCAGCGGATGGACGCCGCCACCCTGCAACGGATGCCCACCGGCCAGCTCGTCGGTCGGGCCAACTCCGACGCCACGCTCGTGCAGGGGCTGCTCAACTTCTTCCCGATCATGAGCAGCAACGTCCTGCTCGTGATCCTCTCGATCGGCGTGATGGTCTGGCTGTCGCCTCTGCTGTCGGTGGTCAGCCTGGTGCTCCTGCCCGCCCTGGCCATCCTGTCGTACCGGATGCGGTCGCGGGTTTTCCCCGCCAGCTGGGACGCTCAGCAACGGGAGGGCGAGGTCGTCCAGATCGTCGACGAGGGCCTTTCGGGGGTGAGGGTCGTCAAGGCGTTCGGCCAGGAGCGCCGCGAGCTGGAGCGGGTCACCCGGGCGGCGGAGGGCCTGTACGGCTCCCAGATGCGGGCGGTACGGCTCCAGGCCCGCTTCCAGCCCGTGCTCCAAGCGATCCCTGGCCTCGGCCAGGCCGCCATCCTGGCCCTCGGCGGATGGATGGTGCTGCACCACCGGATCAGCCTGGGCACCTTCCTCGCCTTCTCGACCTACGTCGCCCAGCTGGTCGCACCGGCGCAACGCCTCGCCAGCCTGATGACCATCGCCCAGCAGGCCCGGGCAGGTGTAGAGCGGATCTTCCAGCTTCTCGACCTGGAGCCCCGGATCGCCGACGCACCCGCCGCCGTCGCGCTGCCCGGGCTCCGGGGCGACGTCGAGTTCCGCGACGTGACATTCGGCTACGGCGGCGGTGGCGAGGCCGCCTTGGACGGCTTCAGCCTGGAGGTCCGGGCCGGCCAGCGGGTCGCTCTCGTCGGTCCGAGCGGGTCGGGCAAGTCCAGCGCCGTCTTTCTCCTGGAACGATTCGACGACCCGCAGACCGGAGCGGTCCTCGTGGACGGCCACGACCTGCGGGACGTGACCCTCGCGTCGTTGCGGCGCCAGATCGGTGTTGCCTTCGAGGACAGCTTCCTGTTCTCCGAGTCCGTGCGGGACAACATCTCCTACAGCCGGCCTGGACCACGGGCGCGTC
>JAJZJY010000328.1 GCA_021809885.1 Actinomycetes bacterium | reverse complement strand
CGAGCGCATCGATCCAAGGGTGCGCAACGCCGCCGAGTTGGAGGAGGTGCTCGGCGTGCCCGTGGTCGGCCTGGCCGACCTTGGGGGCGAGTCCGGCCGGACGTTGCTACGTCGATGGCAGGTTGCTCTCGATGGCGACCAGGCTATCCAGCTCGTCCCCGCACAAAGGTGCGATGAGGACAAGGTCGAGCAGCTGGCCGATCGGCTGCGGCAGTGGGGGACCCCGAGTCCCGTCGAAGCCCTCCCAGCCCCCGAGACCGGTGCTCTGCCTTCTGCCCCCGGGACCACGGTGCTGCTCGTCGGCGCCGGTGCACGTGCCCGCTCCCTGGTCGCAGCGGCTTCGCGCCTCGCCATGTTCGGCTCTGCTCCTGGTTGGGCGATCATCTTCGACCGGTGGCCTGGGATGCGGGTCGAGGAACCTCCCTCCACCCATGGGTCGAGCGGCAACCGCTCGCTGCCTGTCACCCGTCGACCGGCCATCGCGCGCCGCTTCCCCGAGGCGAGACCGCTGTCCTCAGAGGATCTCTTCTCCCTGTTCTCCGACGGCGAGGGCGGAGGTTCGGCAGCTGGCCCACGGCACGGCGAGCTGCCTGCCGGGGGGTCGCCGACGTGACCGCGCCCACCTTGCCGCGGGGCCCGCAGCGATCCTCGGAGGAACTTGGGCTCGGATGGCTCAGCCTGGCCGGCGACCGCGCCGTCTCGGTCCTCATGATCGGACTCATCCTGGCGGGGGGGCTCGGGCTCGGCGTCGCAACCGCGGTCAAGCCGATCGTCGGCGTCGGCGTCGCTGCTCTGATCGGCGGGGCGTTGCTGGTCATGCGGCGCCTGGAGATCGGCGGGCTCGTCCTCGTCACGGTGGTGCCGATCTTCTCGGGCCTACGGTCGGGTCTCCCGGTCCCGTCCCTCAAGCTGTCGGAGGCGCTCATCGCCGGCATCGGCGGCCTCGTTCTCGTCACGTTGCGCAAGCTGCACGCCAGGCCGTGGACCCGGGTGGAGTGGACACTCGGGATCTTCGTCGCCCTGTATTTCCTGTTGGGGTTGCTGGACGCCTCGGAGTTGCACGCGAAGCTCACCTTCGCCGAGACGGGCACGCTTCTCGGCCCCCTCCAGTACTTCCTGTTGTACCGGACCATTCGGCTCGTCCTACCAACCCGGCGTCTCCAGCTCGGCGCCCTCCGATGCTTGCTCTACGCGAGCGTCCCCATCTCGCTCATCGGTGTCGCCCAGCAACTCGGCGTCTCGGCCGTCCGCAGCTTTATCGTCAACATCACTGCCAGCACGGCAGTGAACAGCGGCAGCGCGTCCGGGTACAGCAGTTTCGCCCGTGCCTCCTCCCTATGGCCTCAATGGACGCTCTTCGCCGGGTACCTCACGGTGGTCATCACGCTCGGCTTGGCAATCGTGCTCGACTCCGACGCGGACGTGATCCGCCGTTCCAGGCTGTACCCGATCCTCATCCTGGACGGGATCGCCCTTTTCCTGACCGCCGAGCTGTCGGCGATCGCGAGCCTCGTGATCGCGATGGTCCTGCTGGCCTGGTGGTCGAAGCGGTTGGGGCTTCTGCTGAAGGTGGTGGGGGTGGTCCTGCTCGTCCTCGGCTCAGCGGCCGGCCCTTACATCGCGGCACGGGTGAAGCAGGAGTACAGCAAGACCGTCGGCGCGGGCGCCCCGCTCGTACCCCAGACCATCCAGTACCGGGGGCAGATCTGGACGTCGCAGTACTTCCCTGCGATCGGGGAGCGTCCCATCCTCGGATGGGGCGTCATCCAGCCACCAGTCGTCTCATGGCCCAGCACCGAGTCCCAGTACGTCACGGTGCTGATGCGGGGCGGCACACCTCTCCTGGTGGCGTTCGTCCTCATGATGGGGGGTGTTGGTTCAGCTGCAGGAGCGCTCCGACGTGACCCCGATGACGAGGTCCGTCGGGTCAGCGGGCGGGCTGTCCTCGCGCTCGTCATCATCTTGATCCCCATGGACACGGTCTTCCCCTACTTCGAAGACAGCGGCCTTCCAGAGGCACTGTGGGCTCTGGTCGGGATAATGATGGCTGCCGTCCCGAGGCGGCTACCCCCTCTGGGCTTCGCCGCCCTGCCGTCAGTGCTCCCCGACGTCGAGGTTCCGGCGACGGTGCCAGCCGACGAGCCCAGACTTGCCCCCGCTCCTGCCCCGCGACCGCGCCGCCGGCGGCGACGGAGACGAGGGCCAGACCGTTGAGCCCGCTGCCAGGGACGGAAACAGCAGGTCGGCGACACGTCTTGGTCGTTGCCGACGTGTTCCCCTGGCCAGCCAGGGACGGTTACCGCCTCCGGCTGGCGTCGATGCTGCAAGGCCTGGCCCGCTCGGGGTCGGTGGACCTGTTCGTTGCCGCGCAAGAGGGGGACCCGACATCCGGTCCGGTGCCGGGGTACATCCGCCGCTACGGCGTTTCCGTTGCCCGCCCATCCGTGCAGACGCTGCTATTGCTCGCCCGCACCCTCAGGGACCCGCTCCCCCGGCGGGTGCTCTGGCGGGACTGGTCGCCGGCTCAGCGGGCCCTCGCGTCCTTTACCGCCGGGCGGAGTTACGACGTCACCTGGTTCAGCCATCTCGACAGCTATCTGGCGCTGGGCGGGGACGACCCCGACCGCTCGATCGTCGATTGCGACAACCTCGAGGACCGGGCCCTGCTCGGGCGGCCTTCGGCCCGGTCGATCCTCGCTGGCGCCGTCCGGCCAGGAGGAAGGACGCCAGCGCTCAAGCACCTCGTGAGGTTGGCTCTGGACGCTCGGGACCGGCGGTGCTGGGCGGCGGTCCAGGCGACGACCGCCGAGCAGGTGGCTGCGATCGTCGTATGCAGCGAGCTCGACCGCCGGCGGCTCGCCAACCCCCATGCGGCCGTGCTCCCCAACACGTATGCACCGCCCGCGGTGGTCCTGCCGCTGCTGCCGCAGGAGCCGACCGTGGTGATGGTGGCGCGCTTCACCTACGAACCAAACATCGCGGGGGCCGCATGGTTCGTCAGGCAGGTTCTTCCCGAGGTCATTCCCCGGGTTCCAGGAGTGGAGGTCCGGCTCGTCGGCCGGTACGACAGGCGGCTGGAGGAGGTGGCGCGAGCACCGGGCATCACCGTCGTCGGCGAGGTCGATGACGTGGGCGACGAGTTGCAGCGGGCGCGTGCCGTCATCGTGCCCCTGCTCTCGGGGAGCGGGACGCGGGTGAAGGCGCTGGAGGCACTTGCCTACGGCCGCCCACTCGTCTCTACGATCCTCGGAGCGGAAGGCCTCGGACTTGTCGACGGCGTCCATGGCCTCATAGTGGACGGTGCTCACGAGTTTGCCGGTGCGCTGGGACGGGTGCCCACGGACGATGCCCTCGCCCACCGTCTGGTCGAGAGCGGCGGGCGCCTCCTCCGTGAACGATTCGACCCTCAGCGCGTTTGGTCGGACGTCGCCCGGCTCGTGGATCGAATCTGCAGCGAATCGGATCCTGATTCTGAGCGCCGTTGCGTTGGTCAAGCGTGATGGCGGATCGCCACTTGGCGCTCAACTAGCTGATCGAGGACGGCTTGGCCTGATCGGAGCGGGTAGAGCGACCGAACACGCCGCGCAGGGCAGTGCTCGCGAACCCGATCGACGAGCGGCGCACGTCCGCCGATGCGATCAGCGCCACGGCGGGCAGGCAGGTTGCCAGCCGCCATGGCCATGCAATCAGGGGAGCGAACATGGGGATGCCCAGCCCGGCGATGACAGGCGCGCAGCGCCGGTAGCTGAAGCCGATCCTGGGTCGCACGGCGTGGTCGAGCATCAGCCAGGCCGACGACGCGGCGATGGCTGCGACAGCGAAACCGTCAAGGCCGAGCAACGGGACCAGGGCTACACTCGCCAGCAGCATCAAGGCGGTGCGGACGGCCACGGCGGCGGCCACTCTCGTGTTGCGTCCCTCGGCGAAGAGTACGGTCATCTGGGGGAGGCTGACGGAGCTGACCAACCTGGTGAAGGCGATAAGCCCGTAGACGCCGGCCGCAGGTTCCCAGGCCCGCCCCCACACCAACGGGATCAACCACGGCGAAACGACCGCCAGCCCGGCCAGCGGCACCCCTAGGACAAGAGCTTGCGCGAGCATTCCCTCCTCGAGCGCCGGTCGCAGCCGCTCGGGTTGATCGACCAGGCGGGAGATGGTAGCCAGACCGAGCCGCCAGGCGGCGCGCAGGGCGAAACCCGCCGTGTCCACCAACCGAATGGCCAGCGCGACCAGGCCGACCCCACTGGCGCCGAGAAAGGCGCCTACGATCACCGGGTTGGCCAGCGAGTTGACTCGCTCGAGCCAGTTGCTGCTGGAGTAACTGACTCCATGGCGCAGGAGCTCCCGGGACGTGCTCGCCGACCACCGCCAGCGGGGCACGAGGCGGGCGGCGACAGCGCTGCTGACGAACAGTGTGCACTGCCAGGCGAGGTACCCGAAGACGGGCGCCATGACCCCGAAGCCGAGGAGTGCCAAGGGTACTGCTGTACCGTAGAGGGCGGCGTCCCCGGCGACCTCTACGAACGCCATCCGCCGGTATTGGAAGTGACGTTCGATCCGCGCTTGGGCGGGTGCCCACAGGATGTTCACAGGCACGGCCAGTACAAGGATCCGAAAGGCGCTCACCGCGCTGCTGGGCCCGAGTAGGAGGTCGGCTGGCCAGGACAAGGCGAAGGACAAGGCGGTGACCGCCACGGACACCACGACAAGGGCACTGAATACTTCGTGGTACTGCTCGAGAGGCGGTTCCTCGGGCTGGCGTATGAGGTACACTTCCGCACCGAGTTGAGCGACCGAGGCCACGAGCGCAGCGAACGCTGCCGCTGCCACGTACAATCCGAAGTCGCGTGGTCCGATGGTCCGCGTCACGGCCACCACACCGCCGAGGCGAATCAGCATGCCGAGCCCTTCCCGGAGCGCCAGGTAGCTGCCACCTTGGAAAGCCAGTTCCCGCAGCTTGGCCGGCGGAGCGTCCGGGGCCGGCGCCCTGCTGGTCCCGGACCGCCGGTGGATCACGACGGCGCCGAGACTACCGGGTGCTGGGTTCCCGCCACCAGCCTAGTATGACCCACGTGGGCGACCGCAGGTGAGCGGCCTCACTCCACCGAGCACTCGACGGCCCGAGTCGAGTCCCTCGAAACGTGTGGTGGAGGAAGCTACAATCCCTGTCCACGAGGCTCCGCGTCCTTCACCGGGGGACGGGGCATGCCCAGCGGAAACCGTAAGAGACGGTAGAAGCTGTACCGACACCGCCCTTCGTGTGAACGGGCTCCCTGGCTGAGAAAGGCGGCACCATGACCACTGTCGAGGACGGAACAGAGCCGGCAGCGACCGCTGCAGGAGCGAGCAAGCCAGTTTCTGGGGAATTGCATGCCGGCCCGGGCTTCAGGGTCAGGTTGAACCAGCGAGAGGCCGACCTGGGCCTGGTCGCAGCGCTGGCGCGGTTCGAGACCCCGGCCATCTCGGACCTCATGAACCGCCTCTACACCGTGGAGACGCAGATCCGCTGCCTTACGGCGCCATCTGCTCCCAGGGTCGCTGGCCCCGCATGCACCGTCAAGGTGTTTCCTGGCGACAATCTGATGGTCCACAAGGCTCTCGACGTTGCGAGGGCCGGCGACGTTCTGGTGATCGACGCGAGCTCGACCGGCCTCAATGCAGTTGTGGGTGAT
>JAJZJY010000327.1 GCA_021809885.1 Actinomycetes bacterium | reverse complement strand
GGCACGGCCATCCCTGATTCGACTGACCGATCGAGGCCGATCCTCAGTGCCCACTGCGACAGCCTCTCACCTACCTGCCCGACCTGCCGTAGACCGATCGGCTTCCGGACACGTCGGCGCCTCCGCTTCGGTCAGCGGGATGCTGGGCTGGCTGTGGTCCACTCCGCCGCCGCCCATAGACTGATCATCGGTATATGCTGGTGTGATGAAAGAGATGCGAGAGCCGACGTGGCTGGTCCTGACCGCTTTAGCGGGGTGTGGTCGCCTCCATGGGTACGCGATCACCCAGGAGGCGGAACGGCTCTCTGGCGGCCGGCTGCGTCTGCGGGCGGGGACGCTGTACGCGGCGCTCGATCGCCTGGTTGCAGAGGAGATCGTCGAGCCTGCTGGTGAGGAGGTGGTGGGTGGACGCCTCCGCCGCTACTACCGGCTGAGCGGGAAGGGCCGAGCGTTGCTCGGGGCGGAGGCGGAGCGACGGGCGGCGGTGTCGGGGGAGGCGCTGCGGCGCCTGGCTGCTCGGCCGGGCCTGGCATGAGCGATTTGGAGGGTGCCTACCGGCGTCTGCTGCGGGTGTACCCGCGCTGGTACCGGCAGAAGCGGGGGGAGGAGGTCCTCTCCACCCTCCTCGACATGGCCCGCCCAGCGCAGCGCCGGCCGTCTGCCGCTGAGGCCGTCGGGCTGGTCGTGCACGGCGCTGCGACGCGTGTGGGTGTCGGCCCTGACGGTCCCCTCGCCGGTGTGCTTGCCGCCGGCGCTTCGCCGATGCTGCTCGCCGGCGGGGTGCTCGCCTCGGTGGCCTTGGTGCTTGGGGGACCGGCGCAGGGGGGAGCAGGGGTGCGGGGGCCTGGGCCGGTTGGGGGCACTGCGGGGCCGGTCGCCCCGGTCCTCTACGGCGTGTGGGTGCTTGCCGTGGCGTTGGACGTGGCGACCCGCCAGCGCTATCAGCGCTCGATGGTGGCACTGGCGGTGCTGGCCAGCGTGATCGCCCTGCTGGTCGCCGATCTGGTCGGACTCGGCCGGCCAAGGCTGTTCGTGGTGGCGGCGCTGGTCGCGTTCGGGGCACCGAGCCTGCTGCGCCCGGCGTGGACGTTGAGCCACCAGCGGCCGGCACCGATGCTCGTCGGCGGGTTGGCGGCCTTGGCGATGCTTGCGTCGTGCGCGCTCGGCGCGCTGGGGCCGTCCGGCGTGGGGAGCCTCCCAGGGTCGGTCAGCGGCTCCGGCTTCTACCAGGGTCTGCTCGCAACGCTGGCCGCTTGGACGCCGCTGGCGGCGCTGGCGGTGCTTGCCGTCGCAGCCGGGCTGGTCGTGGCCGGCCGGGCGGTCACCGCCGGGGTGCTCGCGGCGTCCAGCGTGCCGTGGCTGGTCATCTGCGTTGGCGCCGCGCCGCGCCACAGCACCGCCACCTTCGGCGCGGTCCTGCTCGTGGCGGTGCTGGCCGTCTTCGCCGTGGCGGGCGTGAGCCACCGGCCCGGCACGGCCCGAAGCGGACTGCGTGCCCAGCGCTGAAGCCGGCGGGGCGCATGGCCGCTCCCCCTCGCAGCGGGCTGGAGCGGATCCGGGGTGCGTGAAGGCACTGTCCCACTCTTTCGGGGGGCTCCGCCGGGGACGCCCGGTCAGAGCGCTTAGGCAGGTGTCGTTCGGCCTGCACTCGGGGATCAACGCCCTGCTCGGCCCGAACGGTGCCGGCAAGACGACCCTGCTGCGTCTGCTCGCCACGACGCTACGAGTCCAGCACGGTCAGATCGAGATCGGAGGCGTGTGCTTCGGTGCGGATTCGACCACGAGCGGCTCGCTCGGCCAGTACCGCCAGCGTCTCGGCTACCTGCCTCAACGCGGCGGCTACCTGGGGCACTTGACGTGTGAGGAGTACGTGGCCTACGTCGCATGGCTGCGGGGGATGCCGGGGAAGGTGGCGCCCGCAGCGGCCTCCACGGCCCTCGCGAAGGTCGGCTTGGGAGACCATCGGCGCACGAAGCTGACCGCACTGTCAGGCGGGATGCTCCGGCGGGCCGGGATCGCGCAGGCGATTGTCAACGAGCCCGACCTGCTCATCCTCGACGAGCCGACCGCGGGTCTGGACCCTGAGCAGCGGCAGGGCTTCTACGAGGTGCTCGGCGGCCTCGACCCGTCCACTGCCGTGCTGCTCAGCACCCACCTGTTGGAGGACGTCGAGGCGCTCCGGGCGGGGGTGGTGGTCCTGGCCGCCGGGACCGTCCGCTTCGAGGGTCCGAGCACCGAGCTGGCCGAGCTCGGCGGGGGGCCGGGCCTACGAGCGGCGTACATCAAGCTGGTCGGGTCGCCTCCGGTGCAGCTGCCGCCGGCATGAGGGCCACGCTCGCCTGGACCCGGCGTAGCGCCGTCGTCTGGGTCGCTGCGCCGCTCATGGCGTTGGCAGGTGCTGCTGCGGTGGCCTCGCCGGCGTCGTGGGACTTCTCCTTCGGCGGGGCGAGTGGCCATATCGAGTCGCTGTGCGTGGTGATCGCTCCCGCGATCGCCGGTCTCGTCGCCTGGGAGGCGTCGAGAGGCCGCCGGAGCGGCTTCTACGAACTCGAGGCCTCCACTGCCCGCTCGGCTCTGCTCGTCGGCGCAAGGGTGATCGGCGTCGGCGCTGCCCTGGGGATCGTCGTCTACGTCGCCGCGGCGGCTCTTGTTGCCTTCCGGTTCTCCCCCTACGGATCACCCCAGCTGGCTGTGATCGCGCTCGGCGCGCTGGTCATTATCGCCTGGGCGGCTCTCGGCTATGCCATCGGGCTATGGGTGCCGCATCCAGCCACGGCACCCATCGTCGCGGTGGCGAGTTACCTGTTCCTCGTCGTCGACTCCAGCCACTCCCTGGCCTGGACGTCGCTCGTCGCGGGTGTCGACCAGGGCTGCTGCGGACTGAACGTGGCGCCGAGGACAGGCGCGCTGGCCGGACAGGCGCTCGTCCTCACCGGGCTGATCGGCGTGGGGTTCCTCCTGATCGCCGGCCGGCGGTGGCAGAGCCGAGCCCGACGCCCAGGTGGCGGGCTGACGCTTCGCAGCGTCGGGGCGATGGGCCTCGTGGCTGCGCTGATAGCCGGCGGAGTCGGGGAGCTGCGCACAGGCAACGGCGCGTTGCTCGTGAGCAGCCCGCCGCCCTCGCACTACCCGTGCGCTCGCGCAGAAGGGCTCACCGTCTGCGTCTGGCCGGCCGAGCGCTCCCAGCTCGGGTTGGCGACCCGGGCCGCAGCGCTGGCCTTCGCACCCCTCCAGGGACTACCCGATGTTCCACGCAGGCTGTACGCGCAAGGACTCCTTCCGCCACAGCGCGCGGCGCGGACCGGGACCTTCAGCCTTCCCCTCGGTAGGGTTTCCGCGCAGTCCTTGGCCGTGTCGATGGTCGGTGGTCTCGCCGGTGCCGTGCCCTCCTGCGCCAAGCGGCTCCCTGGCGGTGGTGCATCCTGGCCCGGCGATCAGGTCCTCGCCGAGCTCCAAGGTTGGCTGATCCACCAGGTCGAGCCGGACACCACAGTGGAGGCCCTCGTCCCTCCGCCCGCCCAGCCGGAGCTGTCGAGCCTGCTCCAAGCGCCCGCCGCCCGCCAGCACGCCTGGGCAGCCCAGGCGCTGCGCGCCCAGCACGACTGCTCGCTGCCCGCTCCGCCCATCCCGTGAGGCACCTGCTGCGAGCGCGGCGGGTTCGCTCCAGCGCCTTGACGGCGACCTTCCTCGGCGTGACGGGGCTGGTCGTGTCCGACCTCACGGTGCCCGTCGCCTCGCTCCGCTCGACCGACGCCCTGGAGCTCCCCCTCGTCACGCTCCTCCCGCTCGTGGGCGTGCTCGTCGTCTGCCTCGCGACCAGAGAAGAAGCCGCCGAGGTCGAGCGAAGCTGTGGCCGGAGCATCTGGTCGACCAGGGCTCTCCCAACGATCGCATCGGCGGGGCTGATCGCAGGAGCGCTCGGCGTCCTCGCCATCGACCCGCACGGCCAGGCTCTCCTCGACGTGCGGAACTTCGTCGGTCTCGGCGGTCTCGGCCTGCTCGCAGTGCCACTCGTCGGCTCGACCGCCGCCGGGTTCCTCCCAGTTGCCGACGTCGCTGTCAACACCCTGCTCGGAGAGGGTCCGACGGGCCGGATCGCCCCTTGGGCCTGGACGCTCCAACCCACCACCGACCCCATCGGATGGTGGGTCGCCGCAGTCGCCGCCACGGCCGGGTTTGTCGTGTTTCTCGCGGCCGGTCCCCGCCAACGCCGGGAAGAACAACTCCACGGCTGAGCCGGCCCAGGGCCCTGGAACCCGGTAGGGGTCGAGGCCGACCACGAGGACGCTGGGTTCCGGAGCGCCGGTATCCACTTCGAAACACTGCCTCGCACTGGGTGATGGTGGTGCCGTGGCCATGCACGCCGATAGACAAGGCTGGCACCCTGCGGGCGGACTTCAACGGGTCCGGACGTGTGTCGCACGCCGATCCCTCTGCGGCACGTACATGCGTTCGTCACGAGGATGGTAGCCGCCGTCCCGTAGGGGGTTCGGCTCAAGGACAGCTACACGCCGGCTTCGGCAAGTATGTAGGTGTATGGCCACTCACGAACCCATCTCGACGCCGTTCACCGCCACCAGCACCGCTGACGAGGTGCTCCAGGGCGTAGACCTCACTGGGGTTCGCGCCATCGTGACGGGAGCTTCCTCCGGCATCGGCGTCGAGACCGCCCGTGCGCTGACCGCAGCGGGCGCAGAGGTGACCCTGGCCGTCCGGAACACGACCGCCGGCCACGCCGTCGCCGAGGCGATCGAGAGGTCGACTGGAGCGAACCGGCCCCGAGCCCTCTCTCTCGACCTGGCGGACAGGATCACCGTCACACGCTTTGTCGAGGCCTGGGACGGCCCGCTTCACCTGCTCGTCAACAATGCCGGGCTGGTCACCGGGGGCCTCGAACGAACCCGGGAGGGCTGGGAGCTGCAATTCGCAACCAACCACCTCGGCCACTTCGCCCTCGCCACCGGCCTTCACGACGCCCTGGCTCTGGGGGCGTCCGAACGCGACGGTGCACGGATCGTCTCGGTCAGTTCGACGGCGCACATGCGTTCCGGCATCGACTTCGACGATATCCATTTCGAGCGTCGCAGCTACGACCCCCAGATCGCCTACGCCCAGTCGAAGACGGCGAACTCCCTCTTCGCCGTCGAAGCGACTCGTCTCTGGGCGGCTGATGGCATCGTTGCCAACGCGGTGAACCCCGGCGGTGTAGCGACCGGACTGCAACGGAACTTCACCACACAGCAGAAGGAGTCGCTGGACGCGGCCGAAGCGGCCGGCGTCTTCGCGTACAAGACCGTCGAACAAGGGGCCGCCACCAGCATCGTCGCGGCCGTTGCCCCGGAGTTCGCCCGAACGGGAGGCCACTACCTCGACGATGCCCGGGAGGCCTACACCGTGCCGAACGATGCGGAACTCGCACAGCACCCACACGGCGTGAAGGAGTGGGCCCTCGATCCGGCTGCCGCTGAGCGCCTCTGGGCGATATCGGCCGACCTCATCCGGGCCTGACCTCGGGAGCTTTCGCCAATGCGCGGTAGAGGATCCATCAGTGAACGCAGGGGTGGGCGCACGTAGCTGCCCTCGGCCAGGCGCGCCAGGGCGCTCAGTTCGTCTCGAAGGGTCGCGGAGGTGTCCGCGGGATCGACATCTGCCACGAGCGGCCGGCGATGACGGC
>JAJZJY010000326.1 GCA_021809885.1 Actinomycetes bacterium | reverse complement strand
CGTTCTCGGCGAGGTTGGCGACCACCCGGCCGAGGCGGTCGGGGTCGGCGGTCACCCACTGGCGTGGACCGCTGACCGCCTGGAGGGTGAGGCCGAGCTCGGCGGCGGCCGGTCCGAAGGCGGCCACGGCCCCTTCGATGATCCCACCGAGCTCGACAGGCTGCGGCCGCAGCGAGAACTGGCGCAGCTCCAGGCGACCCAGCTCGAGGACGTCCTGGACCAGCCGCTCCAGCCGGCGGGACTCCGAGGTGATGACCCCGCCGGCCTGGACCGGGTCGACGGCGCCGTCCTCCAGCGCCTCGGCGTACCCCCTGATGGCGCTCAGGGGGGTGCGCAGGTCGTGCGACACCGACAGGAAGTACTGGCGCTGCGCCTGGCGGGAGCGGGTGAGCTCGTCGCCCATGGTGTTGATGGCCGCCGCCAGCTCGACCAGTTCCCCGTCGGCGCCGGCGGACAGCTCGACCCGAGCGGAGAGGTCGCCGCCGGCGATACGGGCGGTGGCGTCCTCGGCGGCCCGCACCGGGCGGACGATCCGGCGGCTCATCCCGTCGGCCACGACGACGGCCACGGCGATCGCCCCGAGGGTCGAGGCGAGCAGCCACGGAAGTGTTCGCAGCGCCCCGCTCGGCTCGGTGCGGGTGATGACCACGACGCCGTGCAGGGTGACGGGACGCCCGAGGTGCAGCAGCTGCAGGGAGAAAGGCGCCGCCGCGAACACCGTCGCCCGCCGGGCGCCGGAGACCACGTCACCGGCCTCGAGGGCCGGTAGGTCCAGCTGGGCGATCGTCAACCCGCTCGGGAGCTGAGCAGCAGCGGCCCGATCCCCCAGGGGGTAGAGCCTGCCGAGCGGGGACAGGCCGTCCACCTTGGCGCCCTCGAGGGCCAGAGGTCCGGCGAGAGCCCTCAGCAAGCGGGTGACCGCTACGGCGCGCAGCCCGTCGCGTTGGGCAAGGTTCACGGCGAGGGCGACGGCCACCCGCTCCAGCTGTCGGCGTGTGTCGTAGCGGGCCGTGCGCGCCGTGAACACCAGAGTCACCACGCCGGTCACGACGAGGACGCCTACGGTCACGGCAACCATCGCCATGGTGATGCGGGCCCGCAAGGAACGCAGCGCCATCAGCCCAGCCGGTAGCCGAGACCGCGCACGGTCGTGAGCGGCAGGGCGTCACCCAGTTTGGCGCGCAGCTGCCGGACGTGGACGTCAACGGTCCGTTCGTCCCCGTACCATCCCGGGCCCCATGCCCCTTCGAGTATCTGGTCCCTGCTGAGCGCCAGGCCCAGGTTGCGGGCGAGGAAGGCGAGCAGCTCCCACTCCCGGGCCGTCAGCGCGACCGGCGACCCAGCGACGCGAGCCTCGCGGCGCCCGGTGTCCACCTCGACGCCGCCGGCGACCAGCACGGCTGCTGACGTGGCCGGGCGTGCCGCCCTCCGCAGGACGGCGTGGACGCGGGCCACCAGCTCACGTGGGGAGAAGGGCTTGGTGATGTAGTCGTCTGCGCCGAGCTCGAGGCCCAGCACCCGGTCGAGCTCGTCGTCGCGTGCGGTGAGGAGGACGACCGGCACCGGCGGGTCGGCCTGGAGGCGGCGGCACACCTCCAAGCCGTCCACGCCGCCGGGCAGGCCGATGTCCACGACGGCGAGCACTGTGCCCGCCACCCGCGCGGCCGCCAGGCCCTGCTCCCCGTCGCCGGCGACGACCACCTCGAAACCGTCCCGTCGCAGGTAGAGATCTACGACGCCGGCGATGCCCGGGTCGTCCTCGACCACGACCAGCCGGCCGCGCGAGGCCATGCCCTACGGTACGCCCCGCTCGCCGACCGGACGGGGCATGCCGCCCGAGCGTCAGGCGGCGCTGTGGGGCGAAGCGCTCGAGCCGGACCGGGCCGCCTTGGGCGGGGCGAGGGTCACCATCAGGGCGTCGCCGGAGCTGTTGGAGGTGACCCGGGCCCGATCCCCGTCGAGGTTGGCCGTGCTGCGCCCGCGGAAGCGGGTCGCGGACGTGATGGTGAACGTCACAGACTGCTTGTCAGGACGCAGCACGGTCAGCGATCCGCTGCTGAAGGCCGTCACCGTGCCGCGGTCCCAGTCGAGGGTGACCCACGAGCCGTTGCGCTGCACCTCGGCGGTGATGTGATCGGCGCCTCGGAACAATCCGCGGCCAGCGCGGTGACGATGCCGGGTGTGCACGCCCGGCCCGGCCGGCGTCACGGCCGGGTGGGTGGCGGAGGTGGCAGCGAGGGCGGCGCCGCCGCCGCCGAGGACGGTGACCCCGGCGATGGCGCCGGCAGCCAGCTTGCGGGTGGTGGTGCGCAACAGCGTCATGGCCGTGTGCTCCTTGTGATCGGGGGGATCGGTCGAGCAGATGATCGGGCGCCGACATGAGCGGACGGCGGCGGCGCCGTTAGGGGTTCGTGAAGACCGGGGCGTCATGGCCGGCACTCGACCCCCCCAGCGTGGCGACCATCACCGCCTTGACCGTGTGCAGGCGGTTCTCGGCCTGGTCGAACACGATGGACGCCGGCGCCTCGAAGACCTCGTCTGTCACCTCGAGGGCGTCCAACCCGGTCCGCTGGTAGAGCTGCTCGCCGATCTCGGTCTCCCGGTTGTGCAACGCCGGCAGGCAGTGCATGAACTTGGCGTGGGCGTTGCCGGTGTCGGCCATCACGGTCGTGTCCACCTGGTAGGGGCGGAGCAGCTCGATACGCCTGGCCCACTCCTCGGCGGGTTCGCCCATCGACACCCAGACGTCGGTGTAGACGAAGTCGGCGTCGCGCACCCCGCGCCGCAGATCGTCGGTGACGAGCACCGTCCCACCGCTGCACGCCGCGAGCTCCTGGGCGGTAGCCCGCAGGTCCGCTTCGGGCCACAGCGGCTCGGGTGCCGCGATCCGCACGTTCATCCCGAGGATGGCGCCGGTGACGAGCAACGACCTGGCCGTGTTGTTGCGACCGTCGCCCACGTAGCAGTAGACGACGTCGGCCCGTTGCTTGGCGGTGTGCTCGCGCATGGTGAGGACGTCGGCGAGCATCTGGGTCGGATGCCATTGGTCGGTGAGCCCGTTCCACACCGGCACGCCGGCGTGGGCGCCCAGGATCTCGATCAGCTGCTGGTCGAACCCCCGGTACTGGATCCCATCGAACATGCGCCCGAGCACCCGGGCGGTGTCGCGTAGGGACTCCTTGGTCCCGATCTGGCTCTCGTCCGGCCCGATGTAGGTGACGTGAGCGCCCTGGTCGTGGGCCGCGACCTCAAAGGCGGAGCGCGTCCGCGTGGACGTCTTCTCGAAGATGAGGGCGATGTTCTTCCCGTCGAGCGACCGGCGCTCGTAGCCGCCGGCCCTGGCCGCCTTCAACGTCGCGCCCAGCTCCACCAGGTACAACAGCTCCTCGGCGGTGAAGTCGAGCTCCTTCAGGAAGCTCCGGTGCTGCAGGTTGACAGGCATCTCGTGCTCCTCGGTCAGGAAGGGCTCTCAGAGGATCGGGCAGGGGGTGGGTCGCTCCCTGCCGAAGCGAGCAAGGGTAGGGGTGAGCTGGGAGGAGGCGCACATGGCGGGCACAGTGACCGGCCCTTCCTCATTTGGCCCCAAACGATTACACTCCCTCCCTGCCGTCGAGAAACAGGGGGGTGACGCCATGTCCGTGACAGAGGTCGAACTGGGCGACGACCACGCCGACATCACCAGGCACGACACGTTCGTGACCGGGGTGCCGTACGCGACGTTCGACCGGCTCCGGCGCGAGGAACCGGTGAGCTGGTGGGACGAGGACGGCAGCCGCGGCTTCTGGGCGCTGACGCGTTACCGGGACGTGATCGCCGCCGAACGCCAGCCGGAGGTCTTCTCCAGCGCCAAGGGCATCCGCCTCGAGGACATGGACGAGGAGGAGACCGAGGCCCGCCGGACGCTCATGGAGATGGACCCGCCTGGGCACACCCGGTACCGGCGCCTCGTGTCGCGGGTCTTCACCCGCAAGGCCGTCCTCGCCTACGAGGACGCCATCCGGACCCTCGCCCGGCAGGTCGTGGACGAGGTGCACGGCACGCCGCTGGTCGACTTCACCGACCTCGTCGCCCGCCGACTGCCGATGCGGATGCTCGGCCGTCTGCTCGACCTGCCCCCCGACGACTACGACTGGCTGGTCACGAGGGGTGACGCGCTCATCGCCAACTCGGACCCCGATTTCACCGACTACGTCGTCGACCAGGTCGACACGAGCGCCTACCGGCTGCTCCCGTTCCGCAGCCCCGTCGCCGTCGAGCTGATCGGCTACGGGCGGGAGGCCTTCGAGGCCCGCCGCAGGCACCCGAGCGAGGACGTGCTCACAGCGCTGCTCGCCCCGATGCCAAACGGCGAGCACCTGAGCGAGGCGGAGCTCGGCAACTTCTTCTGCCTGCTCGTCGCCGCCGGCAACGACACGACCCGCTACTCGATGGCGGCGTCGATGAAGGCGCTCGTCGAGCGACCGGCTCTGCTCTCCGCGTTGGCCGAGGAGCCGGGCAGGCTGGACGTCGCCGTCGACGAGATGCTCCGGTGGACGTCGGTGACGATGCACTTCCGCCGGACGGCGGCGCAGGACACCGAGCTCGGCGGCAAGCAGATCCGCGCCGGCGACAAGGTTGTGCTCTGGTTCGTCGCGGCAAACTACGACCCCGAGCAGTTCCCGGACCCTTACCACTTCGACGCCGAGCGGCGGCCCAACGACCATGTCACCTTCGGCCTGAAAACACCGCACCTGTGCCTGGGAGCCCACCTCGCCCGCATGGAGCTGCGCGTGCTGTTCGAGGAGCTACTGCCCCGGATCGACTCCGCGGCGTTCGCCGGCCCGACGGAACGGCTGCGCTCCAACTTCATCGCCGGCATCAAGCACCTGCCACTCGAGATCTCCTGGAAGTGACCGGTCGGGGGTCCCATGAGACGCGACCACTCGTGAGGGGAGCACCGCTCATCGGGCTGAGCACCCGGCGCTGGCCGGCGGCGAGCCTGGGCGGGAGGTTGCCGCCCGCCTACGCCGATGCCGAGGTGGACGTAGGCATCGCCGACTACCCGGCGGCGGTGGCGGTGGCCGGCGCCGTGCCCGTCCACCTGGCGCGCGAGTCGGATCCCCGCGAGGTCGTGGGGCGCCTCGACGGGCTCGTGCTCACCGGCGGCGCTGACATCGACCCCGCTGAGTGGGGCGGCCCACCGGGTTGGGGCGTCGCCACCGAACCAGCCCGCGACGCTTGGGAGCTGGCCCTCCTGCGGCGGGCGCTCGACGCCGAGCTCCCGGTGCTCGCCATCTGCCGCGGGCTCCAGCTGCTCAACGTCGCCCTTGGCGGCACCATCGAGCCCGACCTGCCCGCCGGCGCCGGCGACGACCATCCCCGCTTCGGCTGCGACCGCCACACCCTCGCCCACGAGGTCTGCCTGTCCCCCGGCTCCCTCGCCGCCCACGTCTACGGCCCGTCGGTCCGGGTGAACAGCCTGCACCACCAGGCCGTCGCCCGGTTGGGCGCGGACCTGTTGGTGACCGGCCGCAGTCCTGACGGCACGGTGGAAGCGCTCGAACTGCCCGGCCACCCGGTGCTCGCCGTCCAGTGGCACCCCGAGGCGGTGGCCGGGGATGCCGGGCCGGTGTGGTTGGTGCAGGCCGCGCTCGGGCGGTAGCCGGCGTGGCCGGCGTGGCCGGCGTGGCCGGCGTGG
>JAJZJY010000325.1 GCA_021809885.1 Actinomycetes bacterium | reverse complement strand
CCACCGGCATCCGCGAGACAGCTGCAGGAGCTGCTGGCCCTTCTCCAGGACGCCGGTCACACCGACTTTCGCGACGCGCGCGGCCCGATGGGCTTCACACAGCGCCAGGCGGCCGGCAGGTTCACGCGCGATGAGGCGACAGCCTTCATCGACCGACTACAGGACGTGGAACTCGACAGGAGCGCTCCGGGCGCTGCCGGAACGCCAGGGCAGTCCGCCGCCGCGCAGCTATTGCGCCACATGCCTGCCGAGCAGCTTGCCGCCGAGCTGAAGCGTCGCGGCTGGACACTGACCAAGCCGCAGAGCCGGTAGCGGGCACCGGTCTCTTGGTCGACCACGACATTTCGGTGTGGAGTTGGCTGGGCTGGTCGCTCCAAGCGCATCGGGCCGTCCACGAAGGCGAGGCAGGTCATCGCCGGCGAGAAGGCAGGCAGCAGTGCTTGTACTTGGCGCCGCTGCCACACGGGCACGGGTCATTGCGCCCCGTCATCTGCCACCGCCGCCGCTCGCCGCGCTCATTTTGCTCCAACTCTGCCATTATCACCGTCGCAGGCCGCCCGGAGCGGGCGATACCGACCATGCGTTCCAGGTAGGGAAGGACATGACCATAGAAACCCCGGTAGCCGGCACATAGGTAGTTGAGTGCCCCCTCCCCGTCGCTCGCGGTCGAGAAGCGGTCCTTTGGGCAGCCACCGTGGCAGAGGAAGCCGACTGGGCAGACCCGGCACTCTTGCGGCAAGAGGTCCCGTTTCGCCTGGCCGAAGCTGACCTGCCTGGTTGTCTCGATGAGCGCGCCGACCCCGTCTCTCACGATGTCTCCGAGATAGTGATGAGGTTCGACGAAGTGGTCACAGGAATAGAGGCCACCGTCGTGCTCGACGACAGGCACCTGCCCGCAGGTCTCGGCCATGACACATAGGTTGGCCGGCCTTCCCGAGACGACGAGGAGGCATTCGAGGAAGTTCTGCACACCGATGGAGCCGACGTCATAGCGGATCCACTCGTCGAACACGGCACAAAGGAACGATCCCATTGCCTCGGGCGTCACCGAGGAGCACGACACGGCGCCGTCCGCCGTGCGCTTGACGACGGGGAGAAACTGCAGCCACTGCACGCCCTCGTCCACAAAGAAGCGGTAGACCTGGGCAGGATGCTCGACGTTCGCGCTGTTGAGCGTGCAGAGCACATCGGGCTCGATGCCGTGGGCCCTCAGCAGCCGCAGCCCTGCCATCGCGCGGGCGTGGGTGGGTCGGCCCCTCCGGTCGGTTCGAAATGCGTCGTGCAAGTACGAAGGGCCGTCGATGCTCAGCCCGACCGTGAAGCGCTGCTCGGCGAGAAAGGCGCACCAGGCCTCGTCGAGAAGGGTCCCGTTCGTCTGCAGGTTGTTGAGACAGCTCCAGCCATCTGGGAGATGGCGGTCCTGCAGCTCGACGACCCGGCGGTAGAAGTCGATACCGGCCAGAGTCGGCTCTCCTCCGTGCCAGACGAAGTGCACAAGCGGTCCCGGACTCGCGGCGATGAAAGAGGCGACGTAGGTCTCGAGCACGTCGTGGCGCATCTTTAGGGACTCGCGCGGGGGGAACAGCTGCGCTTTGTCGAGGTAGTAGCAGTAGTCGCACTTGAGGTTGCACGCCGGCCCGACGGGCTTGGCCATCACCACGAACGGCTGGCGAGGACCGATCACCGTGGCACTCATGGCGCCCAAAGCCACGGTCGCTCGGGGCGTGGCAGATGCACCAACAGGTTGGTGGTTGCTTCCATAAGAGTCATACTGCTCGCTCCTTCGACCTTGGCGCGCCGGAGAGACCTTGAGGTCGCCGGCCGCGATGACGCTGTGGCGAAGAGCTCTGGTCTTGAAAGATCTTGAAAAATTTTCCGGGACGTTGGTAAGGTCACCCGCCACGGGGTCTCTAGACCCACCGCCCGCGCCGAAGCTCTTCAAGGAGGCTCAGATGTCACACGCCGCCAGCTTGCCACGACGCCGACCCGTCGTTCTTGGCGACCTGCTGGCAAGAACGCGCTGGGGCGACACCGTGCTCGTCGTCGTCGCGGCCGGCTTTGTCGGGGCGCTGGCGCAAGTCTCGATCCACCTCTCCTTCACGCCCGTTCCTATAACGGGCCAGACACTTGGGGTTCTTCTCGCCGGCACCGCGCTTGGCTGGAAGCGCGGTGCCGCCGCCATGGCCCTATATGGCCTGGCGGGAGTCGCCGGGATCCCCTGGTTCGCCGGCCACTCGAGCGGGTACACCGGGGCATCGTTCGGTTACATCATCGGCTTCGTGTTCTGCGCAGGCCTGTGCGGCTGGCTGGCCGAACGTGGCGCCGACCGGTCGATCATGAGGTCGGTCCCGGCCATGATTGCAGGCGAGATCGCCATCTACGCGCTCGGGGTGAGCTGGCTTGCCGTCAGCCTGCATGTCGGTATCTCGACGGCGATCGCCCTCGGGTTCACCCCTTTTCTCGCGGGCGACTCCATCAAGACAGCGCTCGCCGCCGGGCTGCTTCCTGGTGCCTGGAAGCTGGCCGGCCGGCACTGACACAAGCAAGTGCGTTTCCCGGGCCGCCGCCGAGATCAGGGCGGCCCGGGAGCCCCGTCATCTCCCAACAGCCGGCGCAACTTTGACCCGCCTCGCTACCGGGCCGTCGTCTTCGACCGCTGGGTCGCCGTCGCCGGCTCGTGGGGGCTGGCCGCGGTGAAGCGGCAGGCGCCGGCCGGGGATTTCAAGAACGGCAGCCGCGAGTGGCACCCGAAGGGATCACCCGAGCGGGAGGGACCCATGACTTCCCGGACCCAAAGGTACCAAAGGCCCTCCCCTACGGCATCTACGACCTCGGGGCCGCTAAAGCCCACGGCTTCCACGGTGAGTCGGACTACACCTTCGGCGGTCGCGGGTCCCCAAGGCCGCGAGTCACACCGGTGTAGTTACGGCAGCGTTATTTCCTCACGGGCCCTTACCACTGTGGAGGCCGTGGCCGGGCTCGATCCAAAGGAGCCCGGTCAGGCCGTGATCGCGGCAAGCACCTTCTCGGCGTGGCCATCGGCCTTGACGTGGTACCAGGCGCGCTCGATCAAGCCATCGGGGCCGATCAGCATCGTCGAGCGGATGACGCCCACGCTCTTGCGGCCATAGAGGGTCTTCTCGCCCCAAGCGCCGTAGCTCTCCATCACCTCGTGCGACAGATCACTCAGAAGACGTACCTTGAGGCCGTACTTCTCGCGGAAGCGCCGGTGTTGCTCGGCGCCGTCCGGCGAGATGCCGACAACCTCCACACCGGCTTGGGCATAGCCATCGAAACGGTCGCTGAACTGGCAAGCCTCCTTCGTGCAACCGGGAGTGTCGTCGGCGGGATAGAAGTACACAACGACGCGCCGTCCGGCGAAGCCGGAGAGGCGGACGGTCGCGCCGCTCTCGTCCGGGAGAGCGAAGTCGGGTGCTTTGTCACCGGTTTCGAGATGTGCCACGGGGCGGCTCCTTTTGTCGTCTTTCCTCCCTCGAGAGGGGCCGGCGCAGCGGTCCGACAGAAAGGCACCCGCGCGCCAGTAGTCTTTGGACTCAGAATACTCATGAGCTCCGCACCTACCCCTTCGAGCTTGCCCACGACCTTCGCCTCTCTCGGAGTCGCACCCGCGCTGGTTGCTGCTTTGTCCGAGCGCGGGATCGTCTCGCCGTTCGCGGTCCAAGAGCTCACGATCGCGGACGCGCTCTCCGGGCGCGACGTCTGCGGCAAGGCCAAGACCGGATCGGGAAAGACGCTGGCCTTCGGCCTCCCCCTTCTCATGCGCACCGAGCGCGCGAAGCCCGGTGCGCCGGTATCGCTCGTGCTCGTCCCGACCCGCGAGCTCGCCTCCCAGGTTGCCGAGGTGCTCGAGCCACTCGCGAAGGCCGTCGGTCTGCGGGTTGCCGTCGTCTACGGCGGCAGCGACCTAGACCGCCAGATGAAACGGCTCGCCCGCGGGGTCGACGTCGTGGTGGCGACTCCAGGTCGCCTGATCGATTTCGTGGACCGCGCGAGCGTGAGCCTTGGCGCCATCAAGACGCTCGTGGTTGACGAGGCGGACCGGATGGCCGATATGGGTTTCTTGCCGCAGGTCGAGTGGCTCTTGCGCAAGATGCCCACTGACCGCCAGACGCTGCTGTTCTCTGCGACGCTCGACTCAGCCGTCGACCAGGTCGTGCGGCGACACCTGCGCGATCCCGTCCTTCACGAGGTGAAGGAGCGGCAGATGACGGTCGCCGAGATGCAGCACCGTTTCTTCAAGGTTCACCAGCTCGACAAAGCCAAGGTGTGCGCTGCGATCGTCGGTGGTGCCGACAAGGCGCTCTGCTTCGTTCGGACCAAGCGAGGGGCGGACCGTCTCGTGGCAGACCTGCGGGCCGAGGGCGTGCGGGCCGAGGCAATCCACGGCGACCTGCGCCAGTCGGCCCGCGAGCAGGCACTTGACCGCTTCACTGCCGGCAGGCTGCCGGCGCTCGTCGCCACCGACGTCGCGGCCCGGGGCCTGGACATCGAGGGAGTCGACGTGGTCGTGCACTACGACCCACCCGAGGACCACAAGGCGTACCTGCACCGTTCCGGACGCACGGCGCGAGCTGGCGAGGGCGGTGTCGCCGTCACGCTCGTGCTGTGGGACCAGGAGCTCGCGATCGAGCGGCTGCAACGCCGCCTCGGTCTCGACGTCCCGCCGGTGGAGGTCTTCTCCAACGACGAGCGACTGAGGGACCTTGCTCGCTTCGAGCCTGCGGGCTCGGCGCACCCGCACCTTTCCCGCGAATGAGCGCCGCGGTCGACCGGCTTTACTTCCGCCAGTTGCTGGCCGGTCGGGACATCGCCGGTGACGACCCACTGGCGCGCCAGATGGTGAACTTCGTCTACCTGATCGGCGATCGTGAGACGGGCGAGGCCGTCGCAGTCGACCCAGCGTACGGTCCCGGTGAGCTCGTCGATCTCCTCGCGGCCGACGGTATGCGCCTGGTCGGGGCGCTCGCGACGCACTACCACGCTGACCACGTCGGTGGGACCCTGTTCGGCAGCCATGTCATCTCGGGGGTCGCGGACCTGCTCGAGGTGGTGTCCGTCCCTATCCATGTGCAGGCGGCCGAGGCGCCGTGGGTGGTGCGAGGAGCTGGTGTTGGCGCTGGCGATCTCGTCGAGCACGATGCCGACGACGTGGTCCTGGTCGGCGACATCTCGATTCGCCTGCTGCACACACCGGGCCATACGCCGGGGAGCCAGTGTTTTCTCGTCGCCGGGCGCCTCGTCGCCGGGGACACCTTGTTCCTGAACGGCTGCGGACGCACCGACCTGCCCGGAAGCGACCCGGCTGCGATGTACGACAGCCTGGTGAACCGGCTTGCCCGGCTGCCTGACGATACGGTCGTCTACCCGGGGCACCTCTACTCCGAGGAGCCGTTTGCCACCCTCGGCCACACCAAGGGGTGGAACCCTGTGCTGGCGCCCCGGAGCGCCGAGGAGTGGCTCCGCACTTTCGGGGGCTGAGGCGCGGCCCTGCGGGACTAGGGCGGGGGCGGGGGTCGCTGCGGGGCGCGGCTGCCGTGGCGCGGCGGGGCTGCCGGGGGCGGGGCGGGGGACGCTCCGCAGGATGAGGCGGCGGGTTTCGGGCTGTGCTGGGAGGGACGGGCCGAACCTTGTGCTCAGAGTGACCGGGGAGGGGGCTGCGCGGTCACT
>JAJZJY010000324.1 GCA_021809885.1 Actinomycetes bacterium | reverse complement strand
GATCGACGCCGAGCTCACGATCGGGTCGCGGACGCCGATGGACGCGCAGCTGAGCGACGACGGGATCGACGAGGCGCTGCGCGTCATGTACGGGCACGTACCCGACTGGGCGACGCTGTCCCCGAACGACTCGGGCGTCATCCGACTCCGGGCCAGCGACACCCCCAGCACGTGGCTGGTCTGCCCCGGCCGGCTCACCGGTACCGACCCCGGCGACGGCACGACCCTGGAGGAGGCCTACCTCGACGTGCCCGACGACAGCGGACCAGAGGGGGAGGCCACCCTCACCGGGTCGGCGGCTGACCTGGTTTGCTGGCTCTGGCACCGCCCGACCATCGCCAAGCTCGAGCGCGCAGGCGACCACCGGCTGCTCGACCAGCTCGAGGCGGTCATCCAGCCCGGAATCGACTGACACTGATCGGGTCATCCTGATCAATGTCGATGGCGCCACCCGCCTGCGGAGACCGGCGATGGCAACGTTCCTCGTCACCGGACGGCGGTCGGCGACTGGGACGGCGGAGGATCGCTGGGCCGCCCACGGTCGGCCATCGGTTTACGGATGCTTCAACCATGTGGTTGACAGTCGCACGGCGAGGCAGTAACTTCGACCAGGTGGTTGACGCCGGCACGAGCATCGGAGCAGCACAGAGGCGCGCCGTGCCGCTGGCGGCCATGACGCTCGCCGCGGCCATCCTCGTGGTCGTGCAGACGGGCATCGGCATGGTGGTGAACCTGTACGTGACCGTGCCCTCTCACCACCCCGGAGCCAAGCCGGCGAACTATTTCACCGGCTCGTTGCACAGCGTGGTTTGGGCCATAGCGTCAGGCCCGGTGCCGCTCGCCATCCACGCCTCCATCGGCCTGGCGTTGGTGCTGGCGGCTCTCGCCCTTGCCGTTCGAGCTGTTGCCGCCCGGACGGGCTGGGTCGCGTTCACCTCCGTGCTCGCTGCCGCGCTGGTCATAGGGGCGGGGTTCAACGGGGCGAGCTTTCTCGACTTCGGGCTCAGCGTCTCCTCGCTGGTCATGGCGCTGCTCGCCCTGGGTGCGCTCACCTGCTACCTCGTCTCCGGCTACCTACTCGCGTCGCGGACCATCCGAAGGTGAGCTGCCGGCCGCCACGAACACCTGCCCATCGGGTCCGTCGGGCCGAGCTCGCCGCCACCGCCTACGCCCAAGTCGCCGAGCGCGGGCTCGAGGGTCTGCGGGTGCGCGAAGTGGCCGCCGAAGCGGGGATCAACCACGCCACCTTGATCTACTACTTCCCGACCAAGGCGAACCTCGTCGCCGGGGTGGTCGACCACGTCCTGGGCCTGCTCGTGGCTCCTGCGGTCACGCCGGCGCCGCAGCCCGATCAGGCGGTGATGCACCGCCTCGCTCATGAGCTGGAGGACATCGCCGCCCGCTTGGAACGTCAGCCACAGATTTTCCGGGTGCTCACCGAGCTGCAGCTGCGCGGAGCCCGAGACGCCGAGGTCGGAAGGGCACTCGCTCGCATGGACGACGCCTGGACCAGGTTCCTTGTCGGGATGCTCCGCTCGGGCATCGACAGCGGCGAGCTTCGCTCTGATCTCGATGCCGACCGGGCCGCCGGGCTTCTCAGAGCCGTCTTCCGGGGGATCGGACTCGCAGCCCTGCGCCGTGATGACCAGAAACCCCGCGACCTCGTCGACGAGGCCTCGAAGATGCTGGCGTCATGGCTCGCTGCGCGATCCGATCGGTGAGCCTGGGCCACGTCCTCAGGCACGCCGACACCGAGGTTGCCCGCCCACGACCTCGACCTTCGCCCAGGCTTGTTCGGCACAAGTCTGTTCCGTAGCCCGATCGTCGAGCGAGCACGCGGCGAAGGGCGCGCGGAAGACGCCAGGCTGGGCAAGCGCCCGGAGTTAGGAGGTGAGGGTGGCGGAGTCGCCGAGGCTCATGGTGCCAGCGTGAAGGACCTCAGCGTAGGTTCCGAAGCAGGCAGCGCGTCCGTAGCCGCCGACGGGACGACGACGCCGCCCAAGGGCCCGGAGCACGTGAGGAGCCGCGGGCAGATCGGGTTGGGCAGCGCCCGGGATCGCACAGCGCGGCGTCGCCAGCGTGACCCGCAACCGGACCTCTCCACCGACTTGGAGCACATCGCCGACCTCCGGCTCGCGCTCGAGGCGCAGTACGAGGTTGGGACGGAACCGGCGAACGTCGATCGCGATGCCGAGGTCGGCGGAGAGGTCGTCGAGTTCTGCTTCGGTGACCAGGTGGATCGGGCTGGAGTCCACGAAACGGCCGCCGGGGCGGGCGCCGGCGATCTCGGTGTGCTCGGTCCCGCCGGCCTGGGCGGTCACCCAGTCTGGGATCATCCCGTCCTGGGAGGGCCAGTGCCGCTGGAGGCGAGCGCTGGCGGGGACGGTGTCGACCAGCCGGACCGGCTCCCCCAGCCACGCCGACAAGGCCCGGTCCGCTTCGACACTGCCAGCAACCAGCGGTTCAACGCCTGGTACCTCGACGGTAAGCGTAGAGCCGGTGGCTGACGGCTGGAGGCTGGCGCGTACGGCCAGCAGCCGTCCCCATCGGCGCGGGTTCTTGGCGCTGACGACGGCACCGTCGCTGCTCAGGCACGCCCAGCGGCGGTCCCCAGCGGGCCCATCCGGGCCGACGAGCAAGGCGGGCAGGGACTCGCCCGCCGCCGACTTCAACGGGTATCGCCACAGCATGAGCACCACAGTCCTGATCTTGTCAGGCCAAAGGATGCGTCGGTCGTCGCCGCACAAGAACGCGCGCAAGAAAGGGTCTCATCTGCGCGGCAGCAGCGACGTGGTGCTCAAGTTGCCATCGCCACCGCAACAGACGCTCCTCCTCGTCTAGCCATCGGTGACCGGGCACGCTGTCTCGGTCAGGCGCCGCCACCCGGCGTCAGGGCGCCGCGCCTGTCGTCAGCGCATCGGCTGGCGGATGATCGTCTTCAGCTTCTCGGGCGCCGAGCGACGGGGATCGCCGAGGTAGACCTCGTGGTGCTTGCCAGCGAGCTCCCGGCCCTGCTCGGCGACGAACGCGTGCAGGCTCACGACCGTCGGACCCTCCGCGCTGTAAGGGCCGACGTGCAGCACCTGGGCGGCCAGGCCCTCGGCCAGGCGCTCCAGTCGCAGCCGCTCGAGCTGGCCCAGCCTGCAGCGGCAATGACACACCGTTTGGCGACCCCGCTGAGGCACGCTCGGATCACCGAGGTCCGCAGCAGCACCGCAGGGTCAGGTGCCAGACAGGGATGGCCCCCGTCGGGTCGCTTTACAGACCCGACGGTGGATGGGGGCTCAGACGTCGGAGCCGGCGGTGAGGCGTTCGATGGTGGCCCGTGCGACCGTGGCGTAGGTGGGCTTGTCGTCGAGCCCGATCTCAAGGAGCATCAAGGCGAACAGGACGGCCCAACCGATGGCACGGCGATACAGGGCCCCGTCGTCGCTGTAGTCCCCGTAGGCATCGAAGAAGTCGGGGATGGACGGGGTGGGGAGGAGCAGCCACGCTGCTGCGAGGTCGGTGGCGGGGTCGCCTGCGCAGACGTCGCCGAAGTCGATGACCGCTGCGAGCGTCGCATTCTGGAAGAGGGTGTTGGCCGGATGGAGGTCTCCGTGCAGCCAACGGGCCGGCCCCTCAAAGGCGGGGGCGTCGAGCGCCTGGCGCCACACCGCTCGGAGCCGATCGGCGTCGATCTCGCCTGCGAGGGTGTCGAGGCGCTCCTCGAAGGTGTCGCTACGCGAGGCGAGTGGGACGCCCCGCCAAAGGCTGGTGGGGGCGGCGGGGCCGGCCGGCTGATGCAGGGCACGAAGGAAACGTCCGAGTCGCTCCGCGGTTGCTGGCGGGTCGATGGAAACGACCCGGTCGCCGGGGACGCCCTCGATCCAGGGGACGACCGACCATGCCCACGGATAGACAGCGTTCGGGTGCCCGGTGCGCAACGGGGCGGGGACCGGCAAGGGGAGGGCACGGGCCAGCCCAGGAAGCCACCGCTGCTCGTTCAAGAGAAGCTCGGCGGCTGCTTTCCGCCGAGGAAGGCGCACGACCAAGTCGTCACCAGCCCGCCACAAGATGTTGTCCCAACCGGCGTCGAGGAGGCGGAGGCGCAGCCCTGCCAGGGCAGGATGCTGGGCGGCCAGCAAGTCCCTGACCGTCGCCTCGTCAACCTCGATCTCAGCCTCTGGCGACGGCACACCAAGAACGTAGGGCACAGCGGACAGGCAACCCGAAACGTCCAGCTGAGCCGATCAGACTTCGGGACTCCCGTGCGACCATCGCTGATCGAACGTCAGCGGAAGACCTGAGGAGCGGTTTCAGCTGGGTGCGCGGCTCGATCGCAGCGCCCGCAGCTGGTCGAGGGCCGGATCGTTGCTCAGCCGCGCGTACTTCTCGGAGTCGACGGCGTGCAGGGTTATCCGGCCTTCGGCGTCGTAGTGCAGACCCCAGCCGAAGGTCTTGGGGAGCGGGGAGGCGCGCAAGCAAGCGCGGGGCCGGGCGAAGTAGTCCTCGCGGAGCCGCTCGAGCTCCTCGTTACCCAGGTCGTCGCGACCGCGAACCTCCGGGGAAGATGCCAGCTGCACGTCCTCCTGGGTCCATCGGCCCGGGGCGGCGACGAGCATGGCGTACTGGGTGATCGCCACCGTGGCGCGACCTGCTCGCTCGGGAGGGACCTCGCCGGTGGTCGCTGGGCAGTCCTCGGCGACGGCGGTGAAGGTGTTCACGTAGCCCACGCCTGATCCTCGCGCAGCGGTCCGCCGGCGTACCCGGTCACCGATCGTTCACCGACGCAGTCTCTGACAACATGGCGCCGTCATCGTGTGATCGCCAGCTCAGACCGGTGCAGCCACAGGTCTCGCAGCAGGCCCACCTCGGCGCCGTGATGCACCACCTCGTCGAAGACGTGCAGAGCCAGGTCCGAGGTACTGGCTTCGGCGAAAGGACCCCAGCTCGGCCCGAGCGGGCGGAGCCAGCCGTTCTCGTCGAGGCAAGCGAGACCGGACCGCCACGCTCGGTAGTGCTTGGCGAGGAACGCGGGCAGCTCGTCCACCGCGGCCGGGTAGTCAAGGTCATCGGGCGTGAGGGTCCCGTCGGCCAGAAGCCGGTCCGCGAACCCGCCCACCGCCATACCAGCCAGGTGCCCGATCCGCCAGGCAATGGTGGTCACCGGGACCGGCTCGGGGGCCGGGCCGCCTCCTCCACCGCCGTCGAGCCGCCAGCGCCCGTCGTCGCCCCGGCGCAACGACCAGCAGCCCCGTACCGGCTCCCAGAGGTACTCCTCGTCGCTCAGCCCGCCGAGCCGGTCGGTGAAACGCTGCCACACGTAGTCGAAACCGGTGATCAGGGATGCGCCAGGATCTGCCATCGCCCCATCTCAGCACGCAAGAGTTCAGCTTGGTACGCCCGCAAGCCGATCCGCTAGCGCGACCGACGATGTGACCTCGCCGTGGGGTCGCGATCGGGGTCCGCCAGGCCCACTTGAAGATCATGGACGATCGCGCCGATGAGTCCCGACGAGAGGAGCCCGGGGCCGAGTGGGCCGGCTGCGTTCTCGCCCACGGGCGGCAGCAGTCGTAGAGCGGCTCTGACCGCCGCAGACGCGTGGTCAAGCTGCCAGCGGACCTCTTCCGTTATGGCGTCTGCCCGGTCAGGCACGGCGAGACCAGCGGCCTTCGCGGCATACGCGGCGGCGCCGAGCGCATGGGCGCC
>JAJZJY010000323.1 GCA_021809885.1 Actinomycetes bacterium | reverse complement strand
GCGGCTTCACGGCTATCGGGGCACCCGCGCCGGGTACGACTGGCAACGCCTGCCAGTGAGCTCCCTCGCGATCGGCCGTCACGGATGGTTGCAGCGCCTCAACTTCATCGTCGCGGGCCTTCTGTACTCCTGCGCTGCAGGAGGCCTGCGTCGCTCCGCCAGCCGACGTGTCGGACCACGCGCCGTCCCCGCGCTCGTCGCCGGAGTCGGCATGGGCCTGATCGGCTCGGGCATGTTCGTCACCAACCCCGTGGGCGGCTTCCCGCCCGCAACTTCCGGCGGGGCGAGCCTGGATCACACCGACTCGGGCGCCAGGGCGACGACGCTGGCCGGGAGGCTGCACAACCTCTTTGCCATCCCGATCTTCGCCGGCATCCCCATCGCGGCCATGGCCAGCGCAGCCACCGCTCTGCGGAGTAGGAACTACCGCTGGGCGTGCTACTCGGCGGCGTCAAGTCTCGCCATGATCGGAACCTTCGCTCTGTTCGGCAGCGCCTTCGGTGATGATTCTGGCCGTGCCAGTAGGGGCGGGATCTTCCAGCGCCTCTCGATCGCATCGGGGTTCGGTTGGCTCACCGGCCTGTCGCTGCGCGCTGTCTCCTCCCCCGCCGACTAGCCAGAGGTGATCTGCCAGCTATTCCAGGGTGCCGATCGGCTCGAAGTCCAGGAAGTCCCGGGGTGAGCGCCAAGCGACTCGGCGAAGTTGACGACGGCCATGACGCCGTATATCGCTGGTTACCAAGCTCTACAATCCATGGGCTGCCGGTCTTGTCCACCCATGCAGCGCTCATCTGCGCCAGCTGACAAGCGAGGAACCCGCTCCGGTGCCAGCACGCCCATGCAGCGCTTCGCCCGACGTGGCGTCGAGCTCACCCTTTCGTCATGACATTTCCGGCTTTGCTCCGTCACTCCCGACCGATGGCTCGCGCTCCGCGGATGGCGACAACGGCGAGTCCGGCGAAGAAGACGAGCGCGGCGCACAGCGCGCCGCCGAGGTCGCCCGGCGGTCGGGCGGGCCACGTCCACGGCGTGTGCCAGCCTGAGCTGAGCGCCTCTTCCGCTAGTGCCAGGTAGGCCATGGGGCCGATCCAGGAGAGCCAACCGCCGAGCGCGGCCGCAGACAGCAGCCCGACGCCGGCCATACCCGCGACGTCACGGAGTAGGGCCTCGGTTCCGCCGAGCAGGTTCGCTCCCACGGCTCCGGCGAGGAGGGCGGCGAACGAGGCCGTCGTCAGCCCTGCGGCGGCCCCACCGCGCAGGTAGGGGAGCCATCTCCCGGTGGCCCGTTCCGACTCGCCGAACGGGCTGTGGGTCGTGACCGCGACGATCGCGGCAGCAGCTGCCTCGATGATCAACGGGATCTGGAGTGAGCCGTGGCTGCCGGGCCAGCGGAGCACCCCTTGGAAGACGGCGCCGCACGCCGCCATCAGGACAAGGGCTGCCGGGACCCGGCGGCTCTCCAGATGCAACCGCATGAGACGACCGACGCCCCGGGGTCGTCGGGGCCGGCTCGTCGGATGCGCCGACGCCACTTCTGCGGCGGCGTTTCGGGACCCGGCCATGGTCATGGCAGCTGGTCCAGGGTGAGATCACCCGACCGGAGGGCTGTGAGATGGGACGTGAGCCACGCACGTTGCGCCGCGATGGGCTGTGAGGCGAAGCGCTCGGCGGCCGCGTAGATCGGCGATCCCTTCTGCGGTGGCCCTGGGAGCCCGCCATTTCCCCCGATCGTCACGGACGACGAGGGCGCGAGCAGCCCGGGCTGGCGAGCGAAGGGGACACCGACCCGGCTCAGCAGAGCCGCAAGGACCGACTGCTGGGCGGGAGTACCCCCACGAAGTCCAGCGCCCACGAACGCATGGAGGAACAGGAACCTCAGCTGGTCTTCGAGTCCCGCGATCTCCGCGGGCCGGAAATCCAGGTTGCCCAATGAGAGGTCGAAGGCCGGAAGGCTGGCGGTGACGTTGACGGTCGCGGACTGCGAGGGCCCCCCATAGCTCGCAGCGACCTGGGCGACACGCCGCGGTGCGCCAGGCAAGCCGTCGACCTCGCTGAGCACTGGATCGAGGTCCGCCGCGACGCCGGGAAGGTAGGAGCGGTAGGCGGGGTGGAGGCAGACAGGGAGGGCCCCGGCACTGCAGACGGGCGTGTAGGAGATCGCACGGTCGCTCGCACCGCCGTCGAGCAAAGGGATCACCACGCCATGGGCCTCGACGCGGGCAGTGCCGAGCAGCCCGATGCCGGTCCCGGCCACGGCCAGCCCGGCCAGGGTCACGGAGGCGGCCAACAGGGCTCTTCGCAGGCCGCCCACCGAAGACCGAAGGCCCAGCACCCCGAGGGCAGCGGTCGACAGCCCCACGAGGGCCATCAGTCGAGCAAGGGAGAGGTCGGCCAGGAACGGGTAAAAGATGCCCGAGCCGAACCCGACGCCGCCCTGGCCGCTGTTTGGCAGGATGGACCATGCCCCAACACGGTCGCTGAACCCGGCGTGTGACGACATCACCAGCAGGACGAAGGCGCCAAAGGCCGCCACCGGGGCGACGAAGCGGCCAGGAAAGACCGCGCCGGCCACGTACCCGACCGTGCTGAAAAGGAGTATGCCCGCGCCCATGGCGATGACCGGCCACCACGGTGGGCCACCCCAGCTCACCCGCCCGGCGATGACGGCGTAGAGCGCACCGACAAGCACCACGTAGCCGGCAAGCGCCCAGGCGGTCGTCGCCAGCCAAGTCACCAACTGACCTGCCCAACGGGAACGGGCCGTGACCGAGACGAGGTCAGTCGTGCCGCGGCGCCCGTCCCTCGACCCCATCCAGGCGGCTGCGCCGGTGACGAAGGGCCCGAAGTCGATCAGGGGGTGGCCTTGGCCGATCGTGATAGCGGTCTGCGAGCTCCACAGTGACATCTGGCCGAGGGTGGTGCGGTAGGAGTCCAACCAGAAGACGACGGCGATGATCGGCAACAGCCACGGCATCACGTTGCGCCGCAGCTCGATCCACAGGAGTCGAGCGGGCACGGCGCGGTGGCGCTCGGCTCGTGGCGGGAGCGACACGACCGACGTTGCGACCATGGTCACGACCGCGCCCCGGCGAGCACAGCGCTGTAGCCACGCTCGAGAGGCGAGTCACCGACGCCGTTGCTCTCACCTTGGACCCGCAGCTCTTCGGGGGTCCCGAGGAAGACGATCTTGCCCCGGTCCATGAGGGCCACCTCGCTGCACGCCGCGCCGACGTCTTCGACGAGATGGGTGCTCACGACGACGGTCGCCCGTTCGCCGAAGTCACGCAGGAGTTCACGAAACGTGACCCGCTGCTCGGGGTCGAGCCCCGCCGTCGGCTCGTCGAGGAGGAGGAGCTCGGGCTCGTTCACGATGGCTTGTGCGATACCTACTCGGCGAAGCATCCCGCCCGACAGCGTGCGCAGCTTGGCCCGAGCCTTGTCCCCGAGGTCGACGCGCTCCACCGCCGTCGCCACGGCGCGGGACACCCGGGCGGGGGGCATGTCCTTCAGCAGGGCGAAGTACTCGATGAACTCGACGACGGTGAAGCCTGGGTAGTAGCCGAGGTTCTGGGGGAGGTAGCCGAGGCGCCGCCGGATCTCCCGGCGCTCGTCGGACGCACCAGGATCGCGGCCGAGCAGCCGCAGCCTTCCCGAGGTCGGCGGGATCACCGTCGCCATCATGCGCAGCAGTGAGGTCTTGCCCGCGCCGTTCGGTCCGAGCAGGCCGAACACGCCGGCGCCGGCCTCCAAGTCCACGCCGGCCACCGCCTGATTGCGACCGAATCGTCTGGTCAGGTCTGCGACATCGATGTTCATGAAGTTCCTCTCGGGGTCCGGGTGAGCGAAAACGCCTTCGGGGTCCGGGTTGCGTAGAGCACGACGGCACCGGAGACGACTGCGCACACCAGGTAGAAGGGGAAAAGGGAGTGGTCGGTGACCACGACGGCGAACTGCCCATCGGCCCCCTTGCCGGCGAGCACGGCGATGCACCACGCAGCGAGCCCAGCAGCCACGCCCACGTTCGCCGAGCGGGCCAGCGTCGCCGCCGCGAGGGCCAACAGCGAGACCGCCGTCATCGGGATCAGCCAGTCGAACGTGATCCCGGCCGCGGTCCCCGATGCCGCCGACGCAGCAAGCCCGAGTGCGGCGTCGAGTGCGAACACACTGAGCGCCCGCACGAGAAGCACCATCCGATCGCTCACGGCCATGCTGCGTGACAACTCCCAAGCGGGATCGATGCCCGGCCCGTAGGCGTAGGCGATACCCGCCGCGGCCAAGGCCGGGGCCAAGAGCGCCACGAGCGGTTCTCCAGCGGTGCTCGTTGCAGCAGCCCCGGCGCCGAGGACAACGACGCTGGCGATCAGCCAGGGCAAGAGCAGCGACGGGGTGGTGAGCAGTGCTCGGGCCAGTCCAGGTGAACGCAGCAGTTTCTCTGCGAGCCGCTCCAACCATCCCGGACCGCGGTGCCATACCTCGGCGGCTACCCCGATCCAGACTCGGTCCAGGTCGACAACGGGTGGCGGTGCGCCCTCTTGCTCCGGGCGTAGCCCGCTGCCGCGAGGCACTTTCCCAGACACATCGTCCATTACGATCCTCCTTCCATCGCCAAGTGGCGGCCCAGCACGGCCCGCAGCAGTCGGCGAGTGCGATGCGCTCGGCTCTTCACCGTGCCCTCGGGTACTCCCGTCAGTGCCGCGATCTCGCTCATCGGGCGGTCCTCCAGGTACAGCAGTCGCCACACCTCGCGTTCAGGGCTGCCCGGCGGCCCGAGCGCTGCCATCGCCGCCTCCAGGTCCACCCGCGACGCCACGGCCTCCGCTGGATCGGTGATGGTGGTCCGCGCGGCGTCTACGTCCGGCAGCGAAAAGCCGGTCGGCCCTCGTTGCCGTAGCGCCAGGGCGGCCTGTCGCCGGGCGATCCCCCACAGCCAACCTCCCGCTGCGCTTTGTGGCCGGTAGCGTCGAGCGCCGCGCCAGGCCGCGATGAACGTCTCTTGGAGGACATCCTCGACATCGGTGGCAGGGAGCACGGCACGCAGACGAGTCGCCAACATCGGCGCGTGCCGGGAAAACAGCTCCCGCAACGCTCCGTCATCGCCACCAGCCAGGCGGGCGATCAGCTCGTCGTCGTCCATCACCTCTCTATTGCGAGGGGAGGTCGATCGGTTCACGACAATCAGATTTGCCTGCTGCGGCCGGCCCCGCGTGCCGATAGGCCACGGGTGGCGTGTTGAGGCGCGGTCCAACCCGCAGTGCGGCCCAGCCGTTCAGCCGGCGACGAGACCACTGACCCGTTCCCGCAGGTCAGGGAAGTTTGAATAAGAGATCGGGTTCTCCAGACGATCCGGCCAGAACTCCTGTCGCCGCGGCTCAATGGACGGGGCACAGGCCAGGAGGATCAGGTCACAGGGACCCGGTCAAGATGAGTAAGGCAGCTGCACAGGCATGCACAGGGCACGCCCATGCAATGATCTGGCCGGGCGTCGTCTCGGTCGCGAAAGCGCAGCGTACGGGCCGTTCGCGCTCGCGCCACCCTGCATGTGCTGCATACGCAAAGGCTGAGCAGGTCCCCACAAACTCTCCCCACAAACACAGAAGCCGCCGACCAAACATGCTGGTCAGCGGCCTGTGCATACGCAACAAGGCGCGGAAAACGCCCGTACTTGGTGGCGGGGGTTCAGGACCATCGAGCGACTATCG
>JAJZJY010000322.1 GCA_021809885.1 Actinomycetes bacterium | reverse complement strand
AGCACGCCGTCTTCTACGAGGTCTTGGTGCGCGGCTTCTACGACGCGAACGGTGACGGCACCGGCGACCTGCGGGGCGTCACAGAGAAGCTCGACTACCTGCAATGGCTCGGTGTCGACTGCCTCTGGCTGCTGCCGTTCTACCAGTCACCGTTGCGTGACGGTGGCTACGACATCTCCGACTTCTGGACCATCCTCCCGGAGTACGGCGACCTTGCCGACGCCGTCGAGCTCGTCGAGGAGGCCCACCGCCGCGGCATCCGCATCATCGCCGACCTCGTCATGAACCACACCAGCGACCAGCACCCCTGGTTCCTCGAGTCCCGCCAGGATCGCACCAACCCCAAGGCCGATTGGTACGTCTGGGGCGACGACGACACCCGCTACGCCGACGCCCGGATCATCTTCGTCGACACCGAGAAGTCCAACTGGACCCTCGACCCGCAGCGCGGGCAGTTCTACTGGCACCGGTTCTTCTCCCACCAGCCGGACCTCAACTACGACAACCCCGAAGTGGCGGACACGATGCTCGACGTCCTCCGTTACTGGCTCGACATCGGCCTCGACGGTTTCCGCCTCGACGCCGTGCCGTACCTGTTCGAGCGTGAGGGCACCAACGGCGAGAACCTGCCGGAGACCCACGAGTACCTGAAGCGGCTGCGCAAGGAGGTGGATGCCCTCTACCCGGGCCGCGTGCTGCTGGCGGAGGCCAACCAGTGGCCCGAGGACGTAGTGGCCTACTTCGGGGACGGCGACGAGTGCCACATGTGCTTCCACTTCCCGGTGATGCCCCGCATGTTCATGGCCGTCCGCCGCGAGCAGCGCTACCCCGTCACCGAGATCCTGTCGCACACGCCTGAGATCCCCCCCGGGTGCCAGTGGGGCATCTTCCTCCGCAACCACGACGAGCTCACCCTCGAGATGGTCAGCGACGAGGAGCGGGACTACATGTGGGCCGAGTACGCCAAGGACCCGCGCATGAAGCGCAACATCGGCATCGGCCGCCGGCTCATGCCCCTCGTCGACGGCGACAGGCGCGTGGCCGAGCTGCTCCACGCCCTGCTCTTCAGCTTCCCCGGGTCACCGATCCTGTACTACGGCGACGAGATCGGGATGGGCGACAACATCTACCTCGGCGACCGCGACGGCGTCCGCACGCCCATGCAGTGGGCACCCGACCGCAACGCCGGCTTCAGCCGGGCTGACTTCGCCCAGCTGTACCTGCCGCCCTTGATGGACCCTGTGTACGGGTATCAGGCCGTCAATGTGGAAGCCCAGCTGCGCAACCCGAGCTCCCAGCTGCACTGGACCCGTCGCATGCTCGAGGTCCGGCGCCAGCACGCCGTGTTGGGCACGGGCAGCTTCGAGGTGGTGTCCGCCGAGAACCCCTCGGTCCTCGCCTACGTCCGCAGCTCGCCGGCCGCCACCGGCGGCTCCCCGGCGGACACTGTCCTCTGCGTCTGCAACCTGTCCCGTTTCGCCCAGCCCGCCGAGCTACCCCTGCAGCGATGGCAGGGAAAGGTGCCCGTCGAGCTCCTCGGGCGCGTGCCGTTCCCCCGGATCGGCGAGCTGCCCTACTTCGTCACGCTCGCACCCTACGGCTTCTACTGGTTCGAGGTGACCGACACCCCATGACGCTCGCCGCAGCCCTGCCCGGAGACCTCGGGGACCTCCTGGCCCCCTACCTCACCCGCCAGCGGTGGTACGCCGGCCCCGACGAGCTGGGGCCCGGCGGGGTGTCGGTGCTCGAGACGGCGGAGCTGTGCAGCACCGGTGGCGGCTCCTGCCGTCTCTACCTCGCCCTCGTCGAAGCGGCCGGCAGCCGCTACCAGGTCCTCGTCGGGGAGCGGCCCGCCGGGGAGCACGCCGAGCTCCTGCAGGGCCACGGCGACAGCATCATCGCCGGCCTCGAGGACCGGTACCTCTACGATGCCACCGTCGACGCCGAGCTTGCCAAGGAGCTGCTGGCGATCGTGACCGGCGGCGCCGAGGCGGCCACCCGTGTACGACCCGTCGGCGCCGAGCAGTCCAACACCTCCCTCGTCTACGACGACCGCATCATCCTCAAGCTGTTCCGCCGCCTCGTCGCCGGCAACAACCCCGACGTCGCCGTCACCACCGCCCTCTACGGCGTCGGCTTCACCCATGTCGCCCGACCCCACGGCGTGTGGCGGCGCGGCGACTACGACCTCGGCTTCGCCCAGGAGTTTCTCGCCGGCGGAGCGGAAGGCTGGGCGCTGGCCCTCACCTCGCTACGCGACTTCTACAACTCGGGGCTCGACGATCCCGCCGCCGCCGGCGGCGACTTCTCCATGGAGGCCCAGCGGCTCGGCGCTGTCACGGCGAAGCTGCACCTGGCGATGGCGGAGGCGATGGGGGTGGATCGTGACCTGCTCGTGTCAGGCCGGTACGCCGCCCTGGTGGGCTCGGTCCGCGACCGGTTGCTCGGCGTCGCCGCCGACGGGACCCTGCCACGCCGGCGCGTCGAGGTCGCCTCCGAGCGGCTCGAGGCCGTCTCCCAGCCCGGCCCTGCCATCCGGGTGCACGGCGACTTCCACCTGAGCCAGGTGACGCGCGCCGACAGCGGCTGGTACGTCCTCGACTTCGAGGGGGAGCCGGCGCGACCCCTCGAGGAGCGCCTCCAGCCGACGTCTGCGCTCAAGGACGTGGCCGGCATGCTCCGGTCCTTCGACTACGCCGCCCGCTTCGCCCTGCAGGAGCGGGGCACGGCCGACGCCGAGGGCCTCGGCGCCGCCGCCGGGGCTTGGGCGAGCCACAACGGTGCCGCCTTCGTCGCCGGGTACCTGGACCAGGACGGGATCGACTCGCTGCTGCCCCCAGACGTCGACCGTGAGGCCGTCCTCGCCGCCTACGAGCTCGACAAGGCGCTCTACGAGCTCGGCTACGAGCGGGCCTACCGGCCCGCCTGGGAGGCGATCCCCCGCGCCGCCCTGGCGAGGATCACCGACCGCCTCGCCGGGTAGGAGTTGGGCAATGCCCGAGCCCACCACCGCCCCCGTGCCCGCACCCCCGAGCCCGTCACCGGGGGAGGGTACCGGGTCCGCCGGCCCGCCCACCTCGACCCGGGGTCCTGCGGGTGACCCGACGAGCGCCGACCGGCGGCGGGGCTTCGAGCTGGTCGCCGGGGGGCGCCACAGCGATCCGCACGCCGTCCTCGGGCGCCACGGCGGCGTGGTGCGCTGCTTGCGCCCCAACGCCAACGCTGTGCGCGTCGTGAGCGGCACCGCCGCCCGGGCCGGCGGCGCCCCGGCCGGCTCCGACGGCGCCGGCCTGCGCCTCGTCCATCCCGCCGGCCTCTGGGAAGGCCCGCTCGACGAGCAGGTCGGCGCCTACCACTACGAGGTGGACTACCCCGCCCCCGGCGGGGTGTGGACCGCCCGCGTCGACGACCCTTACCGCGCGTGGCCCACCCTCGGGGACCTCGACCTCCACCTCTTCGGGGAGGGCCGTCACCGCCGGCTGTGGGAGGTCCTCGGCGCCCACCCCCGCGAGCACCAGGGGATGGCGGGTACCGCCTTCGCTGTGTGGGCCCCCAACGCCCGAGCCGTCCGCGTCGTCGGCGACTGGAACAGCTGGGACGGCCGCCTGCACCCCATGCGCTCACTCGGCCAGTCCGGCGTCTGGGAGCTGTTCGTGCCCGGCGTCGGCCCGGGCGCCCGCTACAAGTACGAGCTGGTCGGCGCCGACAACCGGCTGGTCCTCAAGGCAGACCCCATGGCGTTGTCGGCCGAGGTGCCCCCCGCTACGGCGTCGGTCGTCACCGCCGCGCCCGCTCACGAGTGGAACGACCGTGAGTGGCTCGACGCACGCGCCGGCGCCGACCTGATCGGATCGCCGTTGTCGATCTACGAGGTCCATCTCGGGTCGTGGCGGTGGACCGACGACGGTGCCGGCGGGCGCCGGCCCCTCACCTACCGGGAGCTGGCCGACCAGCTGCCCCAGCACGTCGCGTCGCTCGGCTTCACCCACGTGGAGCTCATGCCCGTCGCCGAGCACCCGTTCTCCGGGTCGTGGGGCTACCAGGTCACCGGCTACTACGCCCCGACCTCCAGGTACGGGACCCCCGACGACTTCCGCGCCCTGGTCGACGCGCTCCACCGCCGGGGTATCGGCGTGATCGTCGACTGGGTCCCCGCCCACTTCCCCCGGGACGACTTCGCCCTCGCTCGCTTCGACGGGACGGCGTTGTACGAGCACGAGGACCCCCGGCGCGGGTCGCACCCGGATTGGGGCACGCTCGTCTTCAACTTCGGGCGCAACGAGGTCCGCAACTTCCTCGTGGCCAACGCCCTGTACTGGGTCGAGCAGTTCCACGTCGACGCACTACGCGTCGACGCTGTCGCGTCGATGCTCTACCTGGACTACTCCCGCAAGGCGGGGGAGTGGCTCCCCAACGAGTTCGGCGGCCGGGAGAACCTCGAGGCGGTGGCGTTCCTGCGGGAGGCCAACGCCGCCGTCTTCGGGATGCACCCCGGCGCCACCGTCATCGCCGAGGAGTCCACCGCCTGGCCGGGCGTGTCCCGGCCCGTCTACCTCGGCGGCCTCGGGTTTGGCTTCAAGTGGAACATGGGCTGGATGCACGACACGCTCGACTACTTCTCCACCGACCCCGTCTACCGGTCCTACCACCAGAACGAGCTCACCTTCGGCCTCGTCTACGCATGGTCGGAGAACTTCGTGCTGCCCCTCTCCCACGACGAGGTCGTCCACGGCAAGGGTTCCCTCCTGGCGAAGATGCCCGGCGACCGCTGGCAGCAGCTGGCCAATCTCCGGGCCCTCTACGCGTGGATGTGGGCGCACCCCGGCAAGCAGCTGCTGTTCATGGGCGCCGAGCTCGCCCCTGAGCACGAATGGGACCACGACCGGGAGCTCGACTGGTGGATCCGGGACACCTGGCGCGACCACGAGCGGCTGGGGGGTTTGCTCGCCGAGCTGAACCGGGTCCAACGCTCCCAGCCGGCCATGTTCGAAGACGACGTCACGCCCGCCGGCTTCCGCTGGATCGACGCCAGTGACGCCGCCCACAGCGTGGCGTCGTTCCTCCGGCTCCGCCCGGAGCGGGCGCCGGCAGGCGGAGCGGAGCTGGAGGCGGTGCCGCCGGTGTGGCCGGCGTCCGGCAGCGACGTCGCCGGCGTTCCCCCGATGGTCGCATGCATCGTCAACCTGACACCTGTACCCCACGAGGGTTACCGGATCGGCCTTCCCCTGCCCGGGCCCTGGAGGGAGCTGCTCAACACCGACGCCACCGAGTGGGGCGGGAGCGGGATGGGCAACGGCGGGGCGGTGTTCGCCGAACCGGAGCCGTGGCACGGCCAGCCGTTCTCCGCACCCCTCACCCTGCCACCCCTCGCCGCGCTCTGGCTGGCGCCGGACTGACGGCGCCGCCGGGCGGCTTGGCCGGCATGCCCCCCGGGCGAGCCCTGCGACGCAGCGGTGAGTGAACCGGCCCGCACCGGGCTGCGTAGTACGGGTGACCGGGCGCACCGCCGCGAGGAGGACACGACCGCCAATGACCAGACCGGGAGCCCCCGAAGAGCTCCTTGCCCATGATGACCGTCGCCGGGAACCCGATTCACCTCGACCGACACGACCGTTGATGTGAGGCTGCGGGCTGCGCCGTCCGATCCCCTCGTGCTCCCGGGCTCCTCCGGTGCCGGCGGTGCCGGCGGTGCCGACCCGGAGG
>JAJZJY010000321.1 GCA_021809885.1 Actinomycetes bacterium | reverse complement strand
GTGACGAACGCCCAGGTCGAATTTTCGGAAATGTGTCGTTGTCCCTGGTAGAACGCCTCGTTCCCGGAAAGGCTGCAACCAGCGGGGATCGTCGGCCATGGAGACCCCGTGGCAAGACGAAGCAGCGTGTAAGGGACAGGACCCCGACGCGTGGATCGGACCACCGGAGGGGTGGGCGGACACGAAGGCCCGCAAGGCGATCTGTGCCACCTGCCCGGTTGTGGCCACCTGCCTCGGTGCCGCCCTGGCCAAGCCCCGCTGGTCTCTGGGCATCTGGGGCGGGACGTCGGGTATCGAGCGCTCTGCGATGGCCAGAGTGATGCGCCAGGTGGTTGCCTGTCGGACCGATGTCCGCACCACAGCGATGTGGTCCCGGTTCTGTGGTGACGAGGCGATCGTCTCGGACGTGGCGGTCGCTACCCAGGCGCCCGCTCACCTGGCCGCGGTCCTTGCCGCCCGGGCCGAGCTGTCCGTGGTCGCCGCGGTGGCGCTCCTCGCACGAGGTGACGAGTTCGTTGCCGAGACGATCGCCTCCCGGGCAGACCAGCCGAAGTGGCTTACCGATGCGGCGGTGCGAATTGCCGGGGCGATCCACGAGGAGAGACGGCGGGCGGTCAGTACGGCCCGCATGCGGCGGGTGCGGGCCCGTCGATACGGGCTGGCGGCGTGATGACAGGCGTTCTGCGGGGTCCGGGTCCGGAGTGTGGTCCATGACCACCACCTGGAAGCACCGGACAGCAGAGGGTATCGCCGGCTGGGCCACCGTCGGCGCGACGGTCGCTGCCTACGATCTGTGGGCCCTCCGTGGCGGCCACGAGACGCTGAGCTCGGCCTACGCAACCGCAGCCCGCCACCCGGTGGGCAGGGTCGTCCTCCTGGCGGCCGACGCGGTGCTGCTGGCCCACCTATGGCGCTGGCCACGATCCGCGGCCCGGTTCGATCCGCTCGATGCGGCGGCGAGACGGCTGTCCGGCGGATCGGCGGGGCGGGGATGGGAGGCGGTATTCTCTGGGTATGGGCGACGTGAAGCCGGTGGCGACCTTTGAGGAGTTGGCAAAGGCGATCAAGCACGCGCCTCCCCCCACGCCCGACGATGTGTCGATCACCTGGGACGGCCGGGCAATCGACACCAAAGAGAAGCTCTTCGCCTGGCTCAAAGAGGTCGAAGCCAACGAGAAGGCCGGCATCACCTACGAAGAGCTCAGAAAGCGCCCCGAGGCCAACTGGCGCCAGGTCAACTGGGACTGGGACCCTGTCGCCAACCCCCGAGCCTGACCTCGGGCGAGTCGTCGAGGTTCTCGACCGTCACGGCGTCGAGTACCTGATTGTGGGCGGCCACGCGGCAAGGGCCTAGGGCGCCACACGGCTCACCAACGACAGCGACTGCCTGGTCCGCCAAGACAAGGACAACCTCGCACGCCTCGACGCAGCGCTGCGGGCACTGAACGCCCGCCTGCGCGTCGGTGGCCTCTCTGACGAAGAGTCCGCCGCTCTCCCAGTGCACATCGACGCCATCTTGAACCAGGGAGGGTTCAGCAACTGGCGAACCGACGCCGGCGACCTCGACGTCATGACCGAGATGCGAGATCACACCGGGACCCGGCGTCGCTACGAAGACTTCGCTGGGGACGCCCAATGGCTGGAGTTCGCCGGCATCACCGTCCGGGTCGCCGGCCTTAAAGACATCATCGCTTCGAAGGAGTTCGCAGACCGGCCGAAGGATCGGGAGGCGCTGCCTGAGCTGCGAGCACTGGCCGACCGGTCCGGGTCGATCGAGCCGGCACAGCCGGCCGCTCCTCTGCCCCCTCCATCCCTGGGCCCCGTGCTCCGCCCGCCCGGCCTCCGTCCGTAGCTCCAGCGTCGGCACTGTCCCATCACCCGTCCGTACCACCTGATGAAATGCCACAACCCCGACCAGCCGACGATCTGACCCTTCAGCGCGGACGCAGCCCACGCGCAGCCCGCCGATCCGAGCGGGCGGGTTCGGGCAGATACCCGAACCCCTGGGCGATCCGCCGGGCGGACCGGCGAGCGGAACGACGTGGGGGCGGCGTGCTGGGCGTCGTCACCGCGCTCCCCAATGGCCGGCAAGCGACCGCCTGCGCGGTCGTCGCCCTCGGCGGCATCCTCGTTGCCGGGCTCGGCGGCCTGGCTTTCCTCATGGGTGGCCAGAGCAACGGTGCCTCGTATCTCATGGCCGTCGGGTTCCTCGTCGCCGTCGGCGGCTACGTCGCCGAGGTCGTCACCGTCCGCTGATCACGCCGCGGCCCAGTCTGGTAGGTGCCCGAAGTTCCGTTCGCCCTTGGCACGCCGAGCGACACAGCGGCCAGAAGCTCAAGTGGAGGTGCACGAATAATCGTCGGCGCCGCAGAAGGGCCGGGATCTTCTTGCCCTTGCCGGGCCGTCCAGGGGGTCCTGCACCGGCCTGCGCCTATCGGGCTCGCTCGCCCGGAGCGAGGGGATCGGGGTGCGGGTGTTCCCCTTCGGGGACGCCGTGGGCTGCGCGCTCGTGAACCAGAAGGTGTCCGACAGTCACTGCTACCTCGACCGGATGGTCACCGCGGTAGTCCGTCACGGCGAGGAGATCGGCGGCTGCGGCACCTGAACGGACGCCTGGGGCTTCGACGACGAGATGCTCGTCGAGGGCGCCCGACGCTCCACCTTGGAGGAGGCGACCGACTGGACGAGCTGGGCCGACAAGGCGGTGACGTTCTTGAACGACCGGGTCGAGCTGTCGGCCCGTTGTGTGCTCGACATGGGCGACCGCGACTCCTACATGGTCGTCGATCCCGCCCGCATCCCGACGGCCTCCGAAGGCCGGCGGTGGCTGGTTGCCAAGCATGCGTTCGAGCGGGCATACCTCTCCTTCACTCGCCGCATGCCCCACAGCGCTCGGCTGGTGAGTGCGCTTGATAGCAGGCCGTCGAGGGTACTGCCGCAGTCGCGACCGCGGTCGAGCAAGATCAGAGGTGCTGGCGCGAGGAGCGTCCGTCGCGGTCGCGGTCGGCCGCTTTGAGCTGGTCGATCTCGGCCCGCAGACGGGCCAACTCGGCCTCGTCCGGGTCGGGCGCTGGGGCATCGTGGGTTTGCTGGGAGCTACTGGTGCCCCCACGCATCCCCCTCATCATGACGACCATCATCAGCGGGCAGGCCAGCACGCACAGCCCGAGCAGAAGACTGTTCCCGCCCAATACCGCGAGGACATCTGGCACGTCGAGGCTCCTTTCGTATTCGGCCGCGAACCTCCGCGGGCCATCGTATCCTACACATTGTCGTACCAACGGTCTCAGGCGGCGGGCCTCCCCAGGTGGAGACTTCCACCAGGGGACCTACCCCACCCCAGGTGGGGTGGGGTAGACTCTGGGTATGATCGAGAGCTACAAGAAAGAGGCATTGACGAGGCTGCGGACCGTGCACGGCCATCTGGGGGCGGTGATCTCGATGGTGGAGGAGGAGCGCTACTGCCCGGAGCTGATGAAGCAGGTCGCTGCCCTGCAAGCCTCCCTCGAGCGGGTGAACCGCCTGCTGCTGCGCAACCACCTGGAGACCTGTGTTTCTGAGGCGATTCGGACCGGGCACGGCACCGAGAAGATCGACGAGCTGCTCGAGGCGTTGCGCTTCAACTCCAGCCTGACCGACTTCCGCCACCTCGCCGGTCTGCCCGAGCAGGGCGTCGCCGAGCAGGCGCCAGCGGGCGAGGAGGCATCGTGAAGGCCGAGCCGACGTCCGCCGACCGCCTCGCTCACCGATTGCCGGACGCGTCTCGGCGCCTGGCGGTGGAGGGGATGACCTGCGCGTCGTGCGTCGTCCGGGTGGAGCGGGCGCTTCGCCGGGTGCCCGGCGTGCAGGAGGCCAGCGTGAACTTGGCCACCGAGACCGCCGAGGTCCGCCTGGACCCAGCCGGGACCACGACCGACGACGAGCTCGTCGCGGCGGTCGAAGCGGCCGGCTACGGGGCCCGGCTCGAGGACCGGGCTAAGCCCGCGGTGTTGGAGATCGAGGGCATGACCTGCGCGTCGTGCGTCGCCCGGGTGGAGCGGGCGCTGCGCCAGGTGCCCGGCGTGCAGGAGGCCAGCGTGAACCTGGCCACCGAGACCGCCGAGGTCCACACCCGCGGGGTCCTCGACCCGGCCGTGCTGGTCGAGGCGGTCGCGCAGATGGGCTACACAGCCCGTCCCGCTGCTCAGGTCCGGGATCCGGCCGCCGAGGTGGCCGAGCGCCGGGCTCGGCGCCGGGCCGAGCTCCTCCGCCGGAGGGCCCAGCTGGCGGTGGGCGTAGTCCTCTCAGCGGGGGTGCTCGTCCTCAGCTACGGCTACCCGCATGCGTCGTGGTCACGCTGGGCTCAGCTCGGGCTCGCCCTGCCGGTCTACGCCTGGGTGGGGGCGATGTTCCACCGCGGCGCGCTTCGCTCTGCCCGCCACCGCGCCGTCAACATGGACACGCTCGTCTCGCTGGGTACCACGGTGGCCTTCTCCTATTCGGTCGTGGCCGTGGCGGCCCTGCCCGGCAAGCCCCTCTACTTCGACGTCGCCGCGGTCATCGTCACCTTGATCGCCGTGGGCAAGTACCTGGAGCTCGTGACCCGCGGGCGCGCCGGCGAGGCGATCGAGGCCCTGGCGGGCCTGCAGCCCGACACGGCCCACCTGCTGGCTCGAACCGCCGGGACGGTACCTGGTCCGTCGGCTCCGGCCCTGTCCACGTCGCCAGTCGACGTGGCGGTCGCCAGCCTGCGGCCAGGCGACGTCGTCCTGGTCCGCCCGGGCGAGCGGGTCCCGACCGACGCCGTGGTCCTCGATGGCAAGGGCCGGGTCGACGAGTCGATGCTGAGCGGCGAGTCGGTCCCGGTGGAGAAAGGGTCGGGGGCGGAGCTGATCGGGGGCACGGTCAACGGGCTCTCCCCACTGGTGGCACGAGTGGCCCGGGTAGGGGCGGAGACCACGCTGGCCCGCATCGTCGCGCTGGTTGAGGCGGCCCAGTCCGACAAGTCCAAGGCCCAGCGCCTCGCTGACCGGGTCTCGGCGGTGTTCGTGCCGACGATCCTTGTCGTTGCTGCGGTCACCTTCGTCAGCTGGTTGGCTGCCGGGCACTCGGTGGTTGCCTCGCTGATCCCCACCGTTGCCGTGCTGGTGGTGGCCTGCCCGTGCGCGCTGGGCCTGGCCACGCCGGTGGCGACCATGGTGGGCACCGGGCGAGGTGCCGAGCGGGGACTGCTCGTGCGCGGCGGCGAGGCGCTCGAGCGCGTCCGGGACCTGCGGGCCGTGGTGGTGGACAAGACCGGCACCCTCACCCTTGGTCGGCCCCAGGTGGTGGACGTCGTCGTCCTCGACGGCGACGACGCCGACGGCGCGTTGACGCTCGCCGCCGCGCTCGAGGCCGGCTCGGAGCACCCGCTCGCCCGGGCGGTGTCCGAGGCGGCGGAGAACGCACGCTTGCCCGTGCCGGGGGCGAGCGAGGTGTCGGTGACTCCCGGTGGCGGGGTCGCCGGGCGCGTGGGCACGACGGCGGTGCTCGTCGGTTCGCTCACCTGGCTCACCTCTGGCGGCGTGGACACCGCGGCGGGCGACACCGCCGCAGTCGAGATGGCGGCCCGGGCCCGCACCCCCGTCGGGGTGGCAGCAGACGGGCGCCTCTTGGCGGTCCTGGCGGTGGCCGACCCGCTGCGCCCCGACGCGGCCGCCGGGGTGGCTCGGCTGCGGTCGCTCGGGCTGGCCGT
>JAJZJY010000320.1 GCA_021809885.1 Actinomycetes bacterium | reverse complement strand
CGCGGCCGCCCCAGCCGCCACAACTGTGTACCTGGGGCGACCTAGGAAACCCTGTGCGGTCGTCCCGTGCACACAGTTGACCCCAGGATTCGGTGGTGGGTTTCTGTCATCTCGGTGGTGGCTCTCACGCCAACCAGGCGCGCGACCTTGGCATCGGCGCCTGGCCTCGCTGACGTAGGCGGAGACGCCACGGCTCCGGCTCGCTCGCGGGGCCGGGGATCGGCCAGGTAGACGCACCGCCAGCGCCCTTGGGTGCCAGCCAACGGCGAAGGCGGAGAGAGCGTCGCTCTCTCTGGCCAGGTGGGCGGTACTCTCTATCTCGTGGCCATCAAGGCGCCGGGCGCGGTGGCGCTCAGCTATCAGGATCTGCAATCCTTCCCCGACGATGGCTACCGCCGCGAGCTCGTGCACGGCCAGCTGCTCGTGACGCCTTCACCGGTTGGCCGGCACCAGCGAGCACTCCACCGGCTAGGGCTGCTGCTCGGGGTCGCCTGCCCTCCCAATCTCGAAGTCCTTCCCGCCCCCTACGACTGGAAGCTCGCCATCGACACGGTGTTCCAGCCCGACCTGATGGTGATCCGCGCCGAGGACTTCGATCCCGACGGTCCGTTGGACGGCGCGACTCCGCTGCTCGTCGTCGAGGTGGTCTCGCCTTCTTCGCGCGCGACCGACATCACCTTGAAGCGCTACGAGTACGAGAGGGCTGGCGTCCCCGCGTACTGGATCATGGATCCCGATGCCGCGAGCCTTGCCGTGCTCCGCCTCGAGGCTGGGCGCTACCTCGAGGCCGCGCTGGTCGAGGGCGAGGCAGCCTACGAGGCTGACTGGCCCTATCGGCTGCGGATCATCCCCTCCGAGCTGGTTCGCTGAATCTCGCCGCACACAGGGCGGTGATGCGGGGCGCCGCGCCAAGGCGGTTACGACGCCCCGGGGGGGCTGCCTCGGCCGGGTGAAGACGATCGGGACGATCTTCCGGCTAGACCTGCGACTAGCCACGATCATCTCCAGAGCGGCAGAGCGGCAGAGCGGCAGAGCGGCAGAGGGACACCAGATGAGCTTCAGGAAGAGCAGAACGCGCGTAGCCGTCTTCGTGGCAACCGCTGCGATGATGACCACACTTGTCGACAGTGGAGTCGCCGCCGCCGGGCCGCGCTCAAGCGGCGCGCGCCGGGCCGGCCAACCCTCTCCGGCGCCTGCCTCCTGGCTTCCCCCCACGCCGGTGAACTGGCCCCTCGTCGTGGGCAAGACCCGCACGGTTCCGGTCGAGGTCACGTCGGGCATCACCCAGACAGAAACGAACTTTCAGACCGTGGCCGGTCCGCAGCGCGCGAACGTGCTCAACGTCGACCTGGCCAACCCGAACACGGCCTTTCGGGTGGTGCTCGCGAAGGGCCGGATCGAGAGCGGCACCAGCTCCGACGAGGCCGTGACCTCGATGGCCGACCGCACCGGGGCGGTGGCCGGGACCAATGGCGATTACTTCTTCGGCGACGGCCGATTCCCCACGCCCCTTGGCCAGGGCCAGCCCGTGCATCTCCTCGTGCAGAGCGGCCAGGTGGTCAACGGCCTCGCGCTCCCAGCTTCGCCAACGGCTTGTGCAACCTTGAGCTTTACCTCCGCGGGGACCGCGTCGATCGGGGACGAGACCTACTCCGGCGTGGTGAGCGCGGGCGGCTCGAACTACCCAGTCGGCGCAGTCAACACCCCGGTCTACCCGGAGAAGGGCAGCCTCTGCGGGCAGGCCACGCCTCGCCCGGGTCTGGTGGTCGTAACTCACGAGATAGGCCAGGTGGCACCCCTCGGCGCGCCGGCCCCGGTGGCAGAGCTGAGCCCTGCTGGTGGATCTCCGAGCACCTTTACGGTGACGTCGGTGCTCGCGGGGCGAGATCAGGTGCCACTACCTGCCGCCGGAGACATAGCGCTTGTGGGGGAGGGCGCCTCGGCATCTTTCGTGGACGGCCTTAAGGCAGGCGCCTCGGTGCAGCTGAGCGAGGCTCTGTCGCCGCAGTCAGACGTGACCCAAGCCGTCGGCGGCGGCATGCTCCTAGTGCAGGACGGGAAGCTCGCGTACGGCGGAGCCGGCAGCGGCCCCACGGAGGCGCTGACCGGCGTTGGCGTCACCAAGGGGGGTCACCATCTCGTCCTGGCTGTGTTCGACGGCATCCAGCCGAGCTTTGCTGTTGGCCTGGAGCGCTCCGAGCTGGCGGGCTATCTCCTCGCGCATGGCGCATGGTCAGCGATGGAGTTCGACTCGGGGGGCTCGTCTGAGATGGTGGTGCGCGAGCCGGGCGCTCGCAGGGTGAGCGTGGCCAACTCGCCGTCTGACGGCCAGCAGCGCCCGGTTGCCGAGTGCCTGTGTTTCTACTCGACCGAGGCCGCGCCCGGACCCGCGGCGACGGCCGTTGTAAATGGCGGCCAGCCGCTCACCCTGCTTGCGGGGACCTCAGTCACCGTCGGCGCCTACGTGCTCGACGCCGTTGGCAACCCCTCCTTCCAGCGGGCAGCCCTGACCGTCACGCCGGCAGGTATCGCCAGGGTGTCGGGCGACACGGTCATCGCCCCGCCAGCATCAGGCACGGCCCGGCCGGGACCGGGGGAGTCGGGTCAGCTGACCGTGACCGCCGGACAGGCAACGTCGTCCGTGGCGCTTCGCGTTGTCAGCTCGCTCTCCTCCATCACTATCTCGCCGCGTGCGCCCGATCTCGCCCCAGGAGCAAGACAGGCCCTGTCGCTGACTGCCACGGCTCCCGGGGGCGCCACGGTGAGTCTCCCGCCGGGCACGGCGTCGTGGCACGTCCGCCCCTCCTCGCTCGGGACGATCTCCGAAAGTGGCGTCTTCACGGCCTCGCGCACAGCTTCAGGGATGGCGACGGTCACCGCTAGTGCCGGCGGGGCACGAGCGACGGCCTCGGTAGCAGTTGGAGGGCTTGCCAGGGTCATCGATCCGATGACCGATGTCGCGAGCTGGAACGTCTCGGGCAGTGACGGCGCAACTGGTCGCGTCGGCGCATCCTCGAAGGCGCCACCCGGTGCTTCGGGCTCGATGGAGGTCAGCTACAAGATGCCCTCGGGCTCGGGGGTGAAGCAGGTCGTCTTATCCCCAAATACCGCCAACGACGAGATAACCTCATACAAAGCCAGGGCCCCTACCGCAGTCGGCATATGGATAAAAGGCGGCTCGCGCGCTCCCTCGCCCGCCTCCCCGCTCGCGGGCGGTGCCCTCACCCTGGCCGAGAGCTATGCGGAGGTGAACGGCCAGTCCGTCGTCCTCTACCCGACGACGGTCGATTCCGCGGGCTGGACGCTCGTCGAGGGCAGCCTGCCTGCGGGAGCCCAGTACCCGCTCACCCTCAACTTCCTCGACCTGTTGGTGATCAACCCCCCATCGACATTGCAGGGACATGTGTACCTTTCCGATCTGGAAGCGATCTACTCGTCCCGGCCCGCGCCGAGGTTCCACTATGTGGCCGAGCCGCGAAACCCGCCCTGGTTGCGCTTCACCGAGAACCCCGCCCACTTCACCCCGGGTGCGACGACGCTCGCCGCCTTCGACGACGCCCACCTCTCCTGCGCCGATCCGAAGAGCACTGGCTCGGTCGTGCTCGCTGACATCGGCCGGCAGCTGCGCAGCCTGCCGGCAAACGAGCGTCCCGAGATGGTGCAGGCCAATGGAGACATGGCCGTCAGCGGGACGATGTGCGACCTCGAGATGGTGAAAACCGCGCTCTCGGGTTTCGGAATTGCCTACCACGAATCTGCGGGCAACGGAGAGATCGGCAACGGTGCCTACCCCGAGAACGGCAACTTCGCCAAGGTCTTCGGCGCCACCCACTATGCCTACTCGCTCGGGCCGGCGAGCGTCGTGGTGCTCGACTCCTCCTTCGCCGGCGTCGAGGCCTCCGACCCCTACCAGGTCCCCGCTGATCAAAAGCACCAGTACGCCTTCTTGGTGAGCGAGCTGGACGCGACGGAGGCCAAGATCGTCTTCGTCGTCGTCCACACGCCGCCGTACTCTCCCCACCCCCGAGGTGACAGCCAATTCTCGAACCGCTACGAGGCGCAGATGTTCGAGCTGCTGGCAGCCAAGTACCAGGCCAGCCATCCCGGGGTACATCTGGTCCTGCTCCTTGGCCAGGCACGGGGCTATGCCGAGCAGGTGCTCAACCCCGAGGGCCGCCAGGTTGTCGGCGGGATACCCAACTTCGTCGTTGCCGACGCCGGAGTCCCGGCTTATGCACCTTCCAACGAGGGAGGTTTCTACAACTATGTGCTCTTCCACCTTCTAGCTGACGGCACGGTACAGTTCGCCGTGCAGCCGGTGCTCTCCTCCATCAAGGTGCGCGCGCCGCGGCCCTTCCTGGCAGTTGACGGCCACGAGTCCCTCGTCGCGATCGGCACGAGCCCGACCGGCAACAACCTCCCGCCTTTGCAGGTGCCGATCGAAGACCCGGCATCTCACTTCTGGACCAGCTCTGACGCCCATGTGGCCACGGTCAACGTGGTGAGCGGCGTCGTCACTGCGCACCACCGGGGGATCGCGACCATTTCGGTCACCTCCGACGGGATCACCGCCTCGACCGCCGTGAGCGTGACCCGGAGCGCGACCCGGAGCGCGGCCGGGAGCGGGTCAGGGAGCGCGGCCGGGAGCGGGTCAGGGAGCGCGGCCGGAGCGACGGGACCGTGACGAGATGGCGCTGAGCGGGTGAGGTCGCGCCTTTCCCGGGCGATCAGTGCATTTCCCGAGCTTGTCGCCGTGCTCGTCGCCGCTGCCATCGGGCTCACTGCCCAGGCGCCGCTTGCCTGGGCCGACTCCCACGAGGGCATCAACATCGTTCTCGCGATCTTGGTGCTCGCCACGGCGGTCACGATCGAGCCGGCGGCACTCGGGCGGCTGAGCAGGAGCTGGCGGAGGTTGCTGGTCGTTCTCGTGACGGGGGTAACCGTGCTCCCTGCGCTGTCGTTTGCGGTCTCTCGGGTCGTGGCGGCAGGATCGTTGCGCGACGGCATGTTGACCGTCGGTCTCGCGCCCTGCGAGATCGCATCGGTCGCCACGACCGCGATGGCCGGCGGCTCGGCCGCGCTCTCGGCCGGGGTGCTCGTCGGCTCGACCATCGCCACTGTTGTCGTGGCCGGCCCGATCCTCTCCCTCGAAGCCTCCCACGTCTCAGTGCACCCAGGTCACGTCGTCGCGAACCTGGCCCTCGTCGTCCTTCTCCCCCTCGCCGTCGGGCTCGGTATCCGGGCCCTCGGTCCAATTGGTGCGAGTGCGGAGCGGGCAGCCACTGTGACCGCCACACTCGCCGTTGCCGCCCTCGTCGCGCTCATCGCTGCGCAGGTTCACCTCTCCCTCGCCTATCTAGCCGTCTCCGGCGGTCTCTTGCTCTTCCTCCTCGGATCGGCTGCGATCGGCAGGGTGATCGGTATCGGTTCCGCCCGGGTCGACGGGAGCGCGGTTCTTCTCACTACCTCGATGCGGGACTTCGCGATCGCGGCGGGTCTTGCCTCTGCCGCGTTTGGGGCCGCTGCGGCTGCGCCCCTCGGCCTCTACGGCATCTTCGTGCTCGTCTGGGGCACCGGCGTCGCGGGCCTGCTCCGCCGCCGCTCCGCGGCACAGGTAGCTCCGCAACCCTCCTGAAGCTGCGTCGGACAGCGGGCCGGTCGGGCAGTGCCCTGTGCCCCGCTGCGACAGGACTAGTCGTAACCGCCTCCGCCGAGCACGTCACCGTCC
>JAJZJY010000319.1:714-5737 GCA_021809885.1 Actinomycetes bacterium | reverse complement strand
ACCGAACCACATGGTCGAGCAGTTCTCCCGAGAGTTCCTCCAGCTCTACCCCCAAGCCCGCCTGCTGGTCGGCACGAAAGAAGACCTGGCCGGCTCCGAGGGCCGCCGGCGGTTCACCGCCCGGGCAGCAACCGGCGAGTGGGACGCGGTGATCGTCTCGCACTCGGCGTTCGAGCGCATCCCGCTCTCCGAGAGCGCCCGAGGCGAGTACCTCGGCCGAGAGCGCGACCGGGTCCGCCGCTGGCTCGACAACTCAAAGCAGCGCGGTGGGCTGTCGGTGAAACGTCTGGAACGCAAGCTCTTGGAGGCCGAGGAGCGCCTGAAGCGCCGCCTGGAGACCGGGAAGGCCGACGAGGGGATCACCTTCGAGCAGACCGGCATCGACTACCTCTGCGTCGACGAGGCGCACCTGTTCAAGAACCTGGCCACCTCCAGCAACATCCCCGGCGCGAGCATCGAAGGCTCCGAGCGCGCCCAGGATCTCGACATGAAGCTCGACTGGCTGCGCCGAAGAAAGCCGGGCGGCCGGATCGTCACCTTCGCCACCGCGACGCCCGTCGCGAACTCGATCACCGAGGCTTACGTCGTCCAGCGCTACCTGCGCCCGGACCTGTTGGAGGAGGCCGGCATCGAGGACTTCGACACCTGGGCGGCAACCTTCGGCGAGGTCGTCTCCGGCGTGGAGCTCACCCCCGATGCCACCACCTTCCGCATCAAGTCTCGCTTCGCCAAGTTCACCAACGTCCCCGAGCTGCTCACGATGCTGCACGTTGCCGCAGACGTGAAGACCGCCGAGGACCTCGGCCTGCCCACCCCAACGCTCGCCGGCGGCGGCCCCGAGACCGTCGTCGTGGCTTCCTCACCCGAGCTGGCCGCCCTCGTCGCCGAGCTCGGTGAACGTGCCGAGGCGGTCCGTTCCCGGGCTGTGCGGCCCGAAGAGGACAACATGTTGAAGATCTCCGGTGACGGGCGCGCCGCAGCGTTGGACCTTCGCCTCGTCGGCCGGGCCCGACCCGAGGGGCCGGCCAAGATCGACGTCGCCGCCGAGCACATAGCTGCGATCTGGGCTGAGCACCGCCACGACCGCTACCTCGACGCAACCGGAGGGCCACATCCCCGCTCCGGCGCGCTCCAGCTCGTCTTCTGCGAGCTCGGCACGCCCGCGGAGCGCTGGAACGTCTACGACGAGCTGCAATCCCAGCTCGTCGCCCGAGGGATACCCCCCGAGGCGGTCCGCTTCATCCACGAGGCCAAAGACGATCGGGCCAAGGCCGAGCTGTTCGCGGCGTGCCGGGCCGGCAGCGTAGCGGTGCTGGTCGGCTCTACCGAGAAGATGGGCGTCGGCACCAACGTCCAGGACCGGGCCGTGGCACTGCACCACCTGGACTGCCCATGGCGCCCAGCCGACCTCGCCCAGCGCGACGGTCGCATCCTGCGCCAAGGCAACCAGAACCCCGAGGTGCGCGTGCTGCGCTACGTCACCGAAGGCAGCTTCGACACCTACATGTGGCAGACCGTGGAGCGCAAAGCCCGCTTCATCGGCCAGCTCATGCGCGGCCGCCTGGACGTGCGTGACATCGAGGACATCGGCGACGCCGCGCTCTCCTACGCCGAGGTGAAGGCCCTCGCAGCAGGCGACCCTCGCCTCATCGAAGCCGCCCAGGTCGACGCGGAGGTAGCCAAGCTGGAGCGCCTGGCGAGAGCCTGGGCACGCAACCAGGACCGGCTCCGCCGCCAGGTCGCCGCCAGCGAGCACCACATCGCCGGGCTGCAGGTCGAGCTGGCCCAAGCTGAGGCGGCCGCGGCCCACCCAGTTGACCTGCGGGGCGAGCGGTTCACGATGAGCGTCGAGGGCCGCCCCTACCGGCGGCGAGGTGACGCCGGCGCCGCCCTCATCGGCCGGCTCTCCACCGAGGCCAGTCGGCTCAGCGCCTTCGACGAACGCCGACTCGGCGACCTTGGCCAGCTCGGGGGACAGCGCCTTGTCGGCACCGTCCGCCGTGACAGCCAGGGCCGGCACGCCGAGCTCTCCCTCGAAGGGGTACCACGCTCCCGACTCCAGCTGCCAGAAGCCGACCTGCACCCAGGCCGCGCCGCCGGCGTCATCGCCCGCTTGGAGCACCGCCTGGAGGCCATCCCCACCCTCCCCGAGACCATCGGCGTCGAGATCACCGAGGCCAGACGAGAGCAAGACCGGGCCCGCGCCGGGATCACCGAGCGCTTCCCCCAGGCAGAGCGGCTCGCAGACGTACAAGAACGCTCCGCCCAGCTCGCCGCCCAACTCGCCGACCTCGCCAGTCCCCACCACGACACAGCGCACCCCCCCGCCCAGCTCTGCGCCACCTACGAGCGCCTCACCGCCGAAGAGCGCGCCACCCGCGTCCGAGCCGCCATCACCCCCGGTCTCCCGCCCGATGCCGTAGAGCGTGTCCTCGAAGCGGTAGAGCGAGCCGAGCTGGCCGGTGCCGACCCCACCGGCCTGTGCTGCCGAGCCGGTCTCGGAGCGCTCGCCGAGGAGGACCTCCTCCACCAGATCACCAGCCAGACCTACTCGGCACGACCGCAGGCCGCCTACGCAGGCATCCTCCCCCCACCAGCCCCCTCAGCCGATCCGGCCATCTCCGAGCAGCTACAGCGCATCGGCTGTCAGCTCGAAGCCTGGCGCGAAGAGCTTGCCCAACAGCTCGACAGCGCTGAACCACCCCCCCAATGGGCAGCACCGCTTGGCCGCCCCCCAGCGGACCCGGCCACCCGAAGCGCCTGGGCCGCCCACGTCGCCCAAGTAGGCGTCTGGCGCGCAGCTCGCTGCCTCACCGAGAACGACCTCTACGGCCCCGAACACGACCTCTCCCCGCTGCTGGCCGCCGCCCGAGCAAGGGCGGTCGCAGCAGGACGAGCTGCACGCCAGGCCGCCACAGACAGCCGACCGGCATCATCACTGACTCGGCCGGCCCGGATGCGCCACCCTTCGCCGGGCCGACCGCAGCTGCCAGCAGTGCGGATGCGACCCTGATGCACGTGGATCCCCGACTACGGCGTCATCACAGCGACGCGGGCACACACGGGGGACCACCGCTACTGGGTTCTAACGGCGCTCTCGACGGCTTTCTTGAGCAAAAGCTTCTGGGGGCGTCTCAGCTCCCAGTGTCGGTGGGCAACCCGGGGCAGAGCAACGATCCCGCCAGCCGATCGGCTGGGCATGGCCGGCCGAACAGGTATCCCTGGGCGTGTGGGCAGCCCAGGCGTCGAAGCTCGGCCGCTTGGGTGTCGGTCTCGACCCCTTCAGCAACGACGTCCAGTCCGAGCGCTTCGGCGAGGGCAAGTACCGCCCCCACGATGGCAGCATCAGCAGGGTCGGCGCCGAGCCCGGTGACGAAGGAGCGGTCGATCTTCAACACGTCGGCGGGGAGGGCTTTGAGGTAGGAGAGGGACGAGTAGCCGGTGCCGAAGTCGTCTATCGCGATTCTCACGCCAAGATCCCGGAGGGCCCGGAGACGACGGATGGCGGCTTCGGGGTCGACGACGAGCACGCTCTCGGTCACTTCCAAGGTGAGCCGTGACGGCCCAAGACCGGTGCCGCTCAACACCTTCCTCACGACAGCAGGCAGTCCCGGGTCCTCGAGCTGGTGGGCGGAGAGGTTGACGGCCACATACGCCGGGCCACCAGGCCCGGCAGGCCAGCGCAGCGCGGTCTCGCACGCCTCTTGGAGCACCCACGCGCCGAGCGCGCCGATCACGCCTGATGCTTCGGCGGCCCCGATGAAGCTGTCGGGACCAGCCAGGGTCCCATCCGCGTGCGCCCAGCGAACCAGAGCCTCTGCGCCTACCGTGCGTCCGGTGCTCAGCTCCACAACCGGTTGGTAGTGGACCACGAACTCGTTGTCGGCCAGCGCCTGGCGCAGTGCTGCGGGCAGCGTGACCCGGCTGATCGCGTCGGCACGCTCTGCTGGGCTGAAGAACACCCTGCGGTTCCCCCCGGCGGTCGAGGCGGACGCCATGGCCAGATCTGCGTCCTCGAGGAGGGCTGAGGCATCAGCGCCGGGGTCGATGGCTAGCGCGATGCCGATGCTCGCGGTGAGGACCACCTGGTCGTCTTCGATGCGGAACGGTTCAGAGAAGCAAGCGGCGACCCGTTTGGCCAGCCCGTTGGCTTCCCGTTTCCCCGTGTGGGTCTCGCAGATCACGACAAGGCGGTCGTCGCCGAGTACGCCGAGGTCGTCACAGGTCCGCAGGTCACGCCGTAAGCGCCTTGCCGCTGCTGCAAGCAGTTGAGCGGCCTGGTCGCGCCCACAGGCCCGGGCCACCAGATGGAGCTGGTCCAACTTGACCACCAGCACCAGCACCTGGCTATAGGCGCGAAGCCGGGCGACCGCCTCGGTTAGACGCCCCAAGAGGTCCTGGCGATCCGGGAGGTCCTCGAACACGCCCTGCTGCCCCGACCGTCTTGTCTCGCCGCCGTGCCTTTTGCTGAGGTTGCGGACCGTGGCCACCACGCCTTGCACGTCGGGGTCATCGAGCCCGTTGTGGAAGGTCAAATCCAGCGAGCACCACTGGCCGTCGCCGTGGCGGGCTCGTAGGACCAGAGCGCTGGTACCCCCAGGGCGGGCCATAAGCTCCGCCCACGCCTGGTGCCAGCAGTCGAGGTCGTCGGGATGGATCAGCGCAGTAGTGCGCATCTTGCAACGCTTCTCGGGGGCGTAGCCCAGAACGCGGGGATACGACGGGCCGACCTCGATGACCTCCCCGGAGCGGTCCAGCAGCACCAGGCCGTCGTCCGCGTAACGCAGCAGAGCCCGCTGGCGGACCTCCTGGGCGGACAGGACCAAGGGCGGGGTCCCCACGGATCGGCTCATCGGCGTCTCGCTCCTGGGCGAGCTATCACCACGCTCGAGCGGCGAGCCGCTGTACCAGGATGGCCGGCCGGTCCGCCGACCAGGAACCACAACAGCCGGCGGAGCGGCCCGCCGTCATCCCCAGACGGACCAAGCCGTTCTGCGGGGGGGGGGGGGGGGGGCCCAGGGGG
>JAJZJY010000319.1:0-704 GCA_021809885.1 Actinomycetes bacterium | reverse complement strand
GGCCCCCTCCCCTCCCCCCCCGAGCGCCCACGGTTGGCTCGGGGGGGGGGGGGGGGCGACCAGCGGGGACAAGTTCGATCTCGTGTACGGGCCATAGCTTTCCCCTGCCTGAATCGCCTTCAGCTGCTTCTTCGTAGGCTATCGGCTAGAGCAGGGCCGATCTTGAGCCGACGATGACCCCGCGGACCACGGAGGGTGATAACAGGGCTCCAGGATCAAGGTTCCTGTGTGCCACAGGAACCTATCCGGCGACCCTTGCACGGTTCGCCTGGCGAGCCTGGCGACGTCGTTCGGCTGAGCCTTCCCGGTCCCAGCTTCTCGGCTCGCGATGCTCGCCCCGTTGGGCGCACGCCGCTGCGGGGCTCGCGGCCAGGCGCTCCATCAGCCGTCCCCGGTAGTCGTGCCAGTCGGCCCGGCCTCGTGCCGAGGCGAGCATGTCGCCCGCCGTTTCGGCGTCGATGGCAAGCCGCAGCTCCATCGCGGCCTGCAGCTCGTTGACCATGGCGGGATGCCCGGCCCAGCAGGCAGGGATCTGTTCCCACGCCTCGTAGGTCTCCACATACCAGCGAACCCACCCGGAAAGAGCCGACCCACCCTCGCCTGTGCCGGCGTCTTCGCCACCGGGGGTGTCACTCGTCCAGGGGGACCCGATGTCGCCTGTCGTCATCGCTCAGGCCACCTTGCCCGCCGTGCGGGCGACCGCC
>JAJZJY010000318.1 GCA_021809885.1 Actinomycetes bacterium | reverse complement strand
CCCGGTGCTGTCCGGGCAAGCTGCTGCCGCCGTAGACGAACACCGCCGGGATGTCGAGACGGGCTGCGGCCATCAGCATCGCCGGGAGGCTCTTGTCGCAACCGGCAATGGTGACGAGCGCGTCGAAGCGCTCCGCGTGGGCCATGCACTCGACCGAGTCGGCGATCAGATCTCGGCTTGGCAGGGAAGCCCGCATCCCGCCATGGCCCATCGGAATGCCGTCGGACACCGCGATCGTCGAGAACCCGAGCGCTACCGCACCGGCGTCGACTGCTCCCTGCCGCGCGACACCAGCCAGTCGCGAGAGCCCCATGTTGCAGGGCGTGACATCGTTTGCCGCAGCAGCGATCCCGACCTGAGGCTTGTCGAAGTCGCCGTCTTCGAACCCGACGGCTCTCAGCATCGCCCTCGCCGGGGCTCTCGCGATACCGGCGGTGACCTCTCGACTTCGCCAGGTTGGATCGGGCTCGATCGACATATGCGGATGGTAACATGAACTACAGTTCGTAGACAGGTGGAGAGGAGGGCAGATGTCCTGGCACGCCTGCCCCTCCTGTCCCTCCCGTGACCGTCGCCACCGAACCCCGACCGAGGAGCAGATCATGAGCACAGGTCCAGCCGAGCCCATCCCGATCACCGTCGCGTACGGCGACGGCATAGGACCGGAGATCATGGACGCAACCCTCCGCATCATCATGGCGGGGGGCGCCGAGCTCGACGTCGATACCATCCGGATCGGGGAGGCGGTCTACGCAGCGGGCGATACTGCCGGCATCGGCCCGGAAGCCTGGGAATCCCTGCGGCGAACGAAGGTCTTCCTGAAGGCCCCCATCACCACGCCGCAGGGGGGAGGCTTCAAGAGCCTGAACGTCACCGTCCGCAAGGCATTCGGGTTGTTCGCCAATGTCAGGCCCTGCCCGTCGTACTCCCCGTTCGTCGCCACCAAGCATCCGGGCATGGACGTGGTCATCATCCGCGAGAACGAGGAGGACCTCTACGGCGGGATCGAGCACCGCCAGAGCGAAGACGTCATCCAGTGCCTGAAGCTGATCACCCGGCCGGGAACCGAGCGCGTGGTCCGCTATGCCTTCGAGTACGCGCGCCGTTACGGGCGCTCCAAGGTGACCTGCTTCACCAAGGACAACATCATGAAGATGACCGACGGGCTGTTCCACCGGGTCTTCGACGAGGTGGCTTCCGAGTACCCCGACATCGAGTCCGAGCACTGGATCGTCGACATCGGTGCCGCCAAGCTCGCGGACACCCCAGAGGCCTTCGACGTCGTCGTCCTGCCCAACCTCTACGGGGACATCCTCTCAGACGTGGCAGCACAGATCGCTGGTTCCGTGGGGCTGGCCGGCAGCGCCAACATCGGTGCCGAGATCGCCATGTTCGAGGCGATCCACGGCTCCGCGCCCCGCCGTGCCGGCCAGGACGTCGCCAACCCGTCAGGCCTGTTGCTCGGGGCGGTCCAGATGCTCGTCCACATCGGCCAGGGCGAGGCAGCTGCCCGGGTCCACAACGCGTGGCTCCGCACCATCGAGGACGGGGTGCACACCTACGACATCTACGACCCGGCCGTCTCCACTGCAAAGGTCGGCACCGCCGGGTTCGCCGACGCGGTCATCGCCCGGATCGGGGAGCTGCCGAAGACCCTCGAGGCAGTCAGCTATCCGTCCGGCACCGGACGGATAGCGGTGCAGGTCCGAGAAAGACCACGTGCTCGCAAGGAACTGGTGGGGATCGACGTCTTCATCGACTCGCTCGAGCCGGTCGACAACATTGCGAAGGTTCTCGAGGCAAATGCCGGGCCGGGGCTGGGGCTCGTCATGATCACCAACAGGGGCCAGAAGGTGTACCCGGACGGTGTGCCCGAGACCTACTGCGTCGACCACTGGCGCTGCCGCTTCCAGGGCCAGGATCCCGAGCAGCCTGTCGCTTACGAGCAGGTCATCGCTCTGCTCGCTCGCTTGGCTGACGCAGGGTTGCCGTTCATCAAGACCGAAGGGCTGTTCAGCTTCGACGGCCAGCCTGGGTTCTCTCTCGGCCAAGGGCAATGACCGTCATCCCAGGTTCGCGTCCAAAGCCTCAATGGGCACCGGGCAGGCGCGGCGACACGATCCCTCCCCGTCCTCGCCCTGCCAGGGTGGCGATGATCGGCGCAGGGCAGATGGCCCGCATGACCCATCAGGCGGCGGTCGACCTCGACCTCGACCTCGTGGTCCTGGCCGAGTCGACCGGAGACAGCGCCGTCGTCGGAGGCGCCCCGTACCGGCTGGGATCGCCGTCGAGCTGGGCGGACATCCGAGCAGTGGCCGAAGGGGCCGATGTCGTCACCTTCGATCACGAGCTCGTACCCAATGCGCACCTCGTGAAGCTGGAGCAGCTCGGATATCAGCTTCGGCCGGCCTCCCAGGCCTCGAGCCTGGCCCAGGACAAGCTCGAGGCCCGTACAGTCCTCTCGACCTCGGGGTTTCCCGTGCCGGCATTCGCTGCGGTGTCCTCGCCGAGGGACGTTTGGGCCTTCGCAGAAGCTCACGGCTGGCCGATCGTGCTCGAGAGCCTGGGTGGGGGCCACGACCGCCGGGATGTGCACCTGATCGACAACCCGAGCCAGGTCACTCAGCTCTTCGACTCGCAGCCTCACGAGTCCGCAACATGGCTCGCTGAGGAATACATCGATGTTGCAGCAGAGCTCGCCGTCCTGATCGCTCGCAGCGCCTCTGGGCACGTGGCCCTGTACCCGGCCGTGCAAACCGTGCGGCAGGGCGGGTCCTGCCGGTACGTGCTCATGCCTGCTCCCCTTGCCGATCCCGTCGTCGAGCAGGCCAGCCTGATGGCGAAGTCCATAGCCGATGGCATCGACGCCACGGGGATGCTCGCCGTGGAGATGTTCCTCGACACCGGTGGCCAGCTCCTCGTCAACGAGCTCGACCTACGCCCGCATGATTCCGGTCATGCCACCATCGAGGCCTGCGAGACCTCGCAGTTCCACCAGCACCTGCGCGCCTTGCTCGACTGGCCGTTGGGCGCTCCGACGCTGCGCAGCGCTGCTGCCACCGTGAACCTCATCGGCGGCAGCAGCGCCATCTCCCCCTCCGCGCAGCTCCCTCGTGCATTGGGGGTGCCCAATGCTCACGTCCATCTCTACGGCAAGGAGTTTCGTCCCGGCCGGAAGCTGGGGCACATCACCGCTCTGGCGGCGAGCACCGAGGAGGCGCTCGACATCGCCCAGGCTGCGGCTGATGAGCTCATGGGGCCATGAGACGAGCTCGGCCGTCATGCGACACCGGGAGATGCGAGGGCTACCGCGCTGGGCTACCGGCGCCGCCGCTCAGGGCATCCCGTCCAACGCCTCCTCCAGGCGGCCGAGACCGTCGTCGACCTCCGCCTCGGTGACCGACAGGGGCGGGGCTATGCGCAGCACGTTGCCGTAGAGTCCGCCCTTCCCGACGAGCAGGCCCGCCCGCCGTGCGCCCTCGAGGACCGCCGACGCCGCCGCAGCGTCGGGCTCGGTGGTGCCCGGCCGGACCAGCTCGACGCCGATCATGAGCCCCTTGCCCCGGACCTCGCCGATGGTCTCGTGGGTCTTCGCGAGCCGTTCGAAGCCGTCCAGGAGCCGTTCGCCGGTGACCTTGGCGTTGCGCTGCAGGTCGTGCGCCTGCAGGTAGTCGAGCGTAGCGAGGGCGGCACGGGTCGCTATCGGGTTCCCGCCAAACGTCGAGATCGAGTTGGCCCCCACCGCCTCCATCAGCTCCGCGCGGGCGACGACACCGGCGATGCCGACCCCGTTGCCGAGCCCCTTCGCGAAGGTCATGGCATCGGGCGTGAACCCGTGGGCCTGGATGCCCCAGAAGTGCTCGCCGGTCCGGCCCCAGCCGCTCTGCACCTCGTCGGAGACGAAGTGCGCGCCGAGGGGCCGCAACACCTCGGCGTAGGCGCCCAACATCCCTTCCGGCGGGATGGTGAACCCGCCGACGCCTTGGATCGGCTCGGCGATCATGCATGCCACGTCCCCGGAGGTGGTCGTGTCGAGCACCATCTTCAGGTCGGCGACGCAGGCGGCCGTGAATGCCTCGTCGTCCAGGCCGGGGAACGGGGACCGGTACCGGTAGCCGCTCTGGACGTAGCTGACGTCGAACGGGCTGTAGCCCGACGCCGACCAGCTCCTGATGCCGGTCACGCCCATGGCGGCGTACGACCGCCCGTGGTAGCTGCCCTTCAACGCGAGGACCTGGTTGCTGCGCCGCAGGCTCGTGGCGAGGAGGAGAGCAGCCTCGTTGGCCTCGCTGCCAGACGTCGTGAAGAACACCCGGGCATCGGGGATGCCGGACAGCCTGGCGATGCGTTCGGCCAGCTCGATCTGCGACTCGATCAGGTACAGCGTCGAGGTGTGCAGGATCCGCCCGGCCTGATCGCGGATCGCCTCGACGACCTCGGGCACGTTGTGGCCGACCATCGTCGTGAGGATCCCACCGAAGAAGTCCAGGTACCGCCGCCCCTCGGCGTCGTCCACCCAGCAACCCTGCCCGCCGACCAGGGCGATCGGGTGCTCGTAGTAGAGAGCCAGCCAGTGGGGCATTACCGCCCGGTGGCGGGCCAGCAGTTGCTCGTGTGTAGTCATCGTCGTGCTCCTGTCCATGTCGATCCAACAAACCTGTCTCCCACGACCCTGCATGTCACGGCGCGCCTGGGCCGCCACGAGCCGGAGGTCGGAGTTGGGCGCCCAGCAGAACCACTTGTGCGTAGGTCATGGAGATCGGGCAACCGTGGCCGGCGCCGACCTGGCTCCACACGCCGAAAGCGGCCGCCCTCGCCACACGGAATCCCGCGCTCCCCTTCGCCCAGGCCGTGGCATGGAGTCCCCGTCCGACGGCGACCTCCGTCAACCGGTGGTAGCCCGGGTGGTAGTCGACCCGGTCCGAGCGGTTCCCGGAGCGGTCGCGGGTCCGCAGCACGGTTGGCGTTGGCCTCGAAACCCGAAGTGACTGCCTCCTCCCGGGCCACGGCCTCCACCAGCGCCTCGCCGGCGCCGAAGACGTCGCAGCCCTCCAACGGAGGTGGCTGGTCGTGGGCGCCGTGGGCTCGCATCGGTCCTGATCCTAGGTTTGCCGGCGTGCGACCCAACATCCCGAGCCCTTCGCGACTCTATGGGTCGTGAGCGGACCGGTCGCCGTGCCCCCCGACTTCGCTGGGTGGTACGAAGCAATGCACGGGCGACTGGTGAGGGTGCTGTGCGCCCTCGGCCCCGACGCCGACGCCGCCAGCGACGCCGCTGACGAGGCGTTCGCCCGCGCCCTGCTGCACTGGCGGCGGGTGCGCTGCATGGACTCCCCCGACGGCTGGGCGTACCGGGTAGCGCTCAACGAGCTGCGCCGGACGCTGCGCCGGCAGGCCCTGGAGCGGCGCCTGCTCGCCCGGCTGCCCGTGCCCGGCCCGGTGCCGGAGCCGTCGGTAGCGGCGGTCGGCGACCTGCTGGCCGGCCTACCTCCCCGCCAGCGCACCGCCGTCGCCCTCCGCTACGTCGCCGACCTGCCCGAGGCGGAGATCGCCGCCGCGATGGGCATCACCCGGGGGACCGTCGCCTCTACCCTCGCCGACGCCCGCCGGGCCCTCGCCGCATCCCTGCACCTGGAGGCTGCCGATGTCTGATCCCTTCGACCGCGTGTTCGCCCCCCTGCGTCGCACCCCTGCCGTGGAGCCGACGCCGTTGCCGGCGATAGCAGCACGCGCCGCCCGCCT
>JAJZJY010000317.1 GCA_021809885.1 Actinomycetes bacterium | reverse complement strand
TCTGGCCTCGAGGCTGCCCCGCACCGCCTCCCGGGTGCGGACGACGCCGTCGGCATTGTCGGTGTGCGCCGGCAGGGCGAAGCGGCGTTGACGACGGGAGCCGCGTGCGGGGTCGATGCCCTCCACGACCAGGTCGACTGCCTGGGTAACGGCCTCGTCCCAATCGGCGGGGACTTTCGACGAGGAATGGCGGTGCTGCAGGTGCAGGAACCGGGCCCGCACCACCAGCCGGCGACCGCCCGTGATCCTGCACTCGGCCCGGATGGCCGACCGCTCGTTGTCGTCCGGGAACCCCGGCGGCACGAGGCCGCCCCACTGCCAGCGTGACCGGTTCTTCAGCGACGAGGCCCGGTAGGGGTAGAGCAGGTAGCCCTCGTAGAGCACGGCGTCGGCGACCGCCTCGGCGGCGGCGAAGGGATCCGTCACGGCTCGGCCCCCTCGAGGAGGCGTTCGAGGGCCTGGTCCCACGTCGGCAGCGCCTGACCGACCCGGTAGCGCTGCAGGCGATCGAGGGTGTCTCGCCGCAGCCGGACCCAACCGCTGTTGGGGAAGTAGCGGTCCATCACCGCCCGCCACAGCGCGACGGGCAGGCGGTATGCGGCCTCGACGTCCCAGGCAACAGGCTCGACGGACAGGCCGCGGCTGAACACGGTCCCCGAAAAGAGGAGCCGCAGCGGGATCTCGCCGTCCTCGAGGGCATGGAGGTACTTGGCGGCGGCGACCTCGAAGTCGTAGGTGAGCCCGAGCGGCAGCTCCAGCTCGCCGCTGCCCGTGAAGCCCGGCGCCGCCGTCGCGACGTGCGTCCAGACGAAGGGGCGCAGGGTGTCGCCCCAGCGGGGTGTCTCGCCAAACAGCTCGCGCAGGCGCTCCTCCTCCTCGCCCCCGTAGCGCCGGCGCTGCGGCTCGATCATCACCTGGGCCCGCAGCACGAGGGCGTGCACGGTGACGGCGGGTGCGACCGTCGCCCGGGCCAGCAGCACGATCGTCGGCGCTGCGGCGTGGAACTCGGGGCGGGCGCCCTGGATCTCGACGGTGAGGCCGGTCATCCCGCCCGCTCCCGGACCCGGGCGAAGAAGCCGTCGAGGGCTGCGTGCGCCTCGGTGCCGCCGTCGAAGCCCCGCCAGCGACGGCGCAGCTCGCCGACCAGCTCGTAGCACGCGTCGATCGGCACGATGAAGCACTCCGTGCCGGCGTCGCCCCCGACGCGGACGATCACCGCCTCCACGTCGGGGAGCAACGTGGCAACGCCCGGGTCGGCGCCGGCCACCTCCTCCCACGTGTCGAGGGCGAGCTCGGACTCGGTCGCCCCGGCTGGGCCCGGGTAGAAGGCGGCGACACGCCCGAGGCCCGAGTTGACGAAGAAGAAGGCGACGCCGACGGGGACCTGCAGCGCCTCGAGCACCCCCGCCTGCTCCACCAGCGCCAGGCGCTGGTAGCGGTCGGGGACGGCGCGGAAGTGGGCGCCGCCGGCGCCGCCGGCGTCGAAGAGCAGCCGGCAGCCGGCGCACGAGCACAGCAGCGAACGGGACTGGAGGTCCACGAGGTGGCCGTGGGTGTCGCCGATCGGCTCGCTGCAGAGGTCACAGCGTTGGCCGGCGGTGCCCGCCGGGGGGCGGGCGGGCACCGCGCGGGCGGCCCGGATCTGGCGCAGCACGGCGAGGGGAGCGTCGGTCACGACGGCACCAACGGCGCCGGCGGTGTCGCGCCGGCCGGGCAGGCGGGCTTGTCCCCGAGCGCCACCGGGACGGAGCGGCCGGGCTGGTCCACGTCGATGCGGGTCACCTCGGGGGCGGCGTCGAGTATCGCCTGCTCCACCGCCAGCTGCAGTGTCACCGCCGAGCTCGGACAGCCGTCGCAGCTGCCGAGCAACCGCAGGGCGACGGCGCCCACCGAAGGGTCGAGGGCAACCAGTTCCACGTCGCCGCCGTGACCGCTGAGCATCGGGCGGACCCGCCCGAGCGCCTCCCCGACGCGCTCCTCCAGGCTGACCGGGTGCAGGTCGTGGACGAGCAGCACGCTGGCAACGAGGTCGTCGCCGGCCAGCTCCCTGGCGACGGTCGGGCCGACGATCTCGACGACGCGCCCCAAGGCGGCACCGTAGAGGTCGGTCACGATGCCGAGCAGCTCCTCCGCCCGGCGGCGGGCGGGCGGGTCCAGCCCGCCGAGCAGGGCCTCGATCCGCTCGCCGGCGGAGGGGAGGTCCACGCCGCCCACTCAGACGGCGAGGGTCGGGTCGGCCACGCCGGTGGGCGAGTGCAGCTTCTTCAGCACCTTGCCCTTGCCGAGGTACATGTGCACCCCGCACGGCAGGCACGGGTCGAAGCTGCGCACCGCCCGCATGATGTCGATCCCCTTGAAGTGGTCGCGGTCGTTCTCCTCGAAGATCGGCGTGTTCTGCACGGCGTCCTCGTAGGGGCCGGGCGTTCCGTAGCTGTCGCGGGGATTGGCGTTCCACGGCGTCGGCGGGTACGGGTGGTAGTTGGCGATCTTCCCTCCCCGGATCACGAGGTGGTGGGACAGCACGCCCCGCACTGCCTCGGTGAACCCGGCGCCGATGGCCTCGTCGGGCACCTCGAACGGCTCCCACGTCTTGGTCCGCCCGGCCCGGACCTCGCCCAGCGCCTTCTCGACGAAGTCGAGGGCGGCGGCGGCCGCATAGGCCTGGAAGTACGTGCGGGCCCGGTCCCGTTCGATGGCGTTGGACCATTGCGGGATCCGCCACTCGAATGTGACCTCGGGCCGCAGGGCGGTCTTGGGCAGGTGGATCTCGACGCTCGTCCCAGTGGCGTCGAGGTGGTCGGTGTGCACGAGGCCCGACAGCGCCGTCGACCACAGCCGGGCGATGGGGCCGCCGCCGGTGTCGAGGGCGAGGTAGTCCTTGCCGTCGTACCAGCGGGGCGACATCACCCAGCTGTACTTCTCGTCGAAGTCGCGCTTCTGGGGCTCGGGGTTGGTGTGCTGGTTCCAGGGATGGCGGCGGTCGACGGGGTTGCCGAGCGGGTCGCGCGTGACGAACATCTCCTGGTCCTCCCAGTCCCCGTAGAACGAGTGGCCGAGGAGGATCCGGATCCCCAGGTTGATCTCTACCAGGTCGTTGGTGACGAGCTTGCCGTCGACCACGACGCCGGGCGTGACGCCCATCGCCCGGCCCCAGCGGGTCATGTCCTTGTACTGGAAGTTGCACACCTCCGGGTCCTGGAAGGCACCCCAGCAGCCGAGCAGCACCCGGCGTCGGCCCACCTCCTCGTAGCCGGGCAGGGCCTCGTAGAAGAAGTCGAACAGGTCGTCGTGGAGCGGCACGACGCGCTTCATGAACTCCACGTAGCGCATGAGGCGCGTGTAGTAGTCGGTGAACAGCTGGATCGTCGCCGTCGTCCCCACGCCCCCCGGGTAGAGGGTCGATGGGTGGACGTGGCGGCCCTCCATCAGGCAGAACATCTCCCGGGTCCACCGGCTCACCTGCAGGGCCTCCCGGTAGAACTCGCCGGAGAACGGGTTGAGCGCCCGCATGATGTCGCCGATCGTCCTGTAGCCGTGAGCGGCGGCCTGTGGCGCCTCGGTGTGGTTGGCCCGATCCAGCACCCCCGGGTTGGTCTCGGCGACCATCTTCTCGCAGAAGTCGACGCCGACCAGGTTCTCCTGGAAGATGTTGTGGTCGAACATGTACTCGGCGGCCTCGCCGAGGTTGACGATCTGCTCGCCGAGGGCCGGCGGGTGCACGCCGTAGGCCATGTTCTGGGCGTAGCAGGAGCACGTGGCGTGGTTGTCTCCGCAGATCCCGCAGATCCGGCTGGTGATGAAGTGGGCGTCGCGGGGATCCTTGCCCTTCATGAAGATGCTGTAGCCCCTGAAGATCGACGACGTGCTGTGGCACTCGGCGACCCGCCCCGTCCCGAAGTCGATCTTGGTGTAGATGCCGAGGCTCCCCACGATCCGGGTGATCGGGTCCCACGCCATCTCGACCAGGTTGCTCCGGTCCGCTCCGGTCGTCTCGCGCTCTTCGGTGGTTGCCATGTCCCTACCTCCACGTGGCCTGGTGGCCGCTGCGCAGCTCGTTGCCCGGCACGCGCCACTTGGGCTCCTCGTCGACGGTCTTGGCGGTGATGCGGCGCAGGCCCCGCACGATGCCGCCGTAGACGGCGCTGCCCATGGTGGACACCCGAGCCCCGGGCGGCTCGTCCATGAAGGGCATGAACTTGTCGGGGAACCCCGGCATCGTGCAGCCGATGCAGATGCCTCCCACGTTTGGGCACCCCCCGACCCCGTTGACCCAGCCCCGCTTGGGGACGTTGCACTTCACCACCGGGCCCCAGCAGCCCAGCTTCACGATGCACTTGGGCGAGCCGTACTCCTTGGCGAAGTCGCCCTGCTCGTAGTAGCCGGCCCGGTCGCAGCCCTCGTGGACCGTCGATCCGAAGAGCCAGAGCGGCCGCAGCGAGTCGTCCAGGGGGATCATCGGGGCCTGCCCTGTCGCCTGGTAGAGCAGGTACAGGATCGTCTCGGACAGGTTGTCCGGGTGCGTCGGGCAGCCGGGCACGCACACGATCGGGATGCCCGCCTTGGACTTCCAGCCCCAGCCGAGGTAGTCGGGCACGCCCATGGCGCCCGTCGGGTTGCCTGACATGGCGTGGATCCCGCCGTAGCAGGCGCACGTGCCGGCAGCCAGGACGACCAGCGCCTTGGGGGCGAGGCGGTCGAGCCACTCGCTGGTGGTCATCGGCTGGCCGGTCTCGGGGTTGTTCCCGAAGCCGCACCAGTAGCCCTCGCGCTTGATCGCCTCGTTGGGGATCGACCCCTCGACGACGAGCACGAACGGGTCGAGCTCCCCGCGGTCCGCCTTGAAGAACCAGGAGAGGAAGTCGTCGGCGCCGCCGCTCGGGCCACACTCGAAGTCGATGAGCGGCCAGTGCACGGCGATCTTCGGCAGCCCCGGCAGGGCGCCGAGGGCGATCTCCTCGATCGTCGGCTGCGTCGCGGTCGTGAGCGCGACCGAGTCGCCGTCGCAGCTCAAGCCGGCGTTGATCCAGAGGACGTGCACCACCGTCTCCTCCGGCGGCGCCTCGGTTGCCGTCACGGGCCCTCCCTCTCCCTGCTCGGTGTGGACCGCCCTCCCCGGACGGCTCCCTCCAGCATTCGTACGCCCCCGAACGGCAGAGCTCAATGAGTGTCTTTCACACCGTTGACACCCTTCGTGACCGCGGGTAGGAAGGTCTGCAACGCAAAGGGGGGACGGTCCTTGGCCACGATGTCGCGCTTCGAGCTGGCGCCACCCCGGCGGTTCGTGCTGCCTGCCATCCTCCTGTTGCTCTCGGAGCGCCCCGGCCACGGCTACGACCTGGCCGGCCGGCTCGAGGCGCTCCACTTCGGCCACGTGGACCGCCCGGCGACATACCGGGCCCTCGCCCAGCTCGAGCGCGACGGCCTCGTCGAGGTGGGGGGAGCGACCCCCGGCCAGGGAGTCGGGCCGAGCCGGCGCGTGCACCGGATCACCGCTGACGGCCAACGGGTCCTGCGCGAGTGGATGGACGTGGTGCACGAGGAGCACCTGGGCCTCGGCGAGGTGCTCCGCCGCTACCACGCCACGGGCACGGCGGAGTCGGTGCTGGCCGAGGCATCGGGGGGCTGGACCGTCCTGCGGGCGGGGTGGGCGCCGCCGGGAGGTCGCCGGCTGGTGCCGCTGGACGCCGACACCCGGCCGCTCGGCGACGGGGCCGGCGAGCCCGGTCCGCCCACCCGGTTCACCCTCGACCCCGAGCGCT
>JAJZJY010000316.1 GCA_021809885.1 Actinomycetes bacterium | reverse complement strand
GACCCTGGCGAGAAGTCGCCGCAGTCATGCACAATCACCCATAGAGTCGGGGTTCACCACTGGCGGGGAGACAGCGCCGCCACGCTGGGACGACGCGACCCGAGGGGTACTCCGCCCAGGAGTGGCGGCAGGACGGACCCCCAAACGGACGGGGAGACGGAGGGGGAGACGGACCCCCTCGTCGGCCATCCGCAAACCGACCCCGCTCGACCGATGCAAGGGGTCGAGCGCGTGGTGCCTCCCTGTGTGCAGTTCGCCGGCCACCCCGAGCAATGCCCGGGCCAACGGGCGCAACGCGCCCGGCTGGGGAGGCGGCGGCTCACGGCCCTCGTCGCCGGCGACCGGCCCGTCGACGCGACATCCTGGCGTGTCGCCGGCTGCAGGTGCTGCCGCACGCTCGGCGTGCCCGACGCCGTCAGCACCGGGGGCACCGGCTTGCGGATGGCGGGGGTCGGCTCCGGGAGCACCTTGCGGATGGTGACGGTCACCAGCACCGGACTCTGCCGGGTCGTGTGGTCGCCTGCCATGCCGGGCTTGCGGATGGTGGGGGCGCCTTGCCTCGCCACGTGTCGCCGGTCGCATCCCACGCTCGGGGTCCGGTACCTGCGCCGTCACCTGGCGCCCCCGGCACACTCGGCGACGACCTCGACCAGCCGCCGCGCCCGTTGGTCCCCCGGCGTCGCCCACACCGGCTCGGTCGCCAGGCCGGCCGGGTGCGGTTCGACGAGCCCGACGGCGATCCGGCGCTGGGCCAGCGACAGCGTCGCAGGATCAAGCCGACGGGCCGCCGGGGCCCCCTCGAGGCCTGCGGCCACGATGAGCACCCGCTCGGCGACTCGGCGCGTCCGGGCAAGGACGCCGAGCAGGGGGCGGCTGGTGCCGGAGGTCGTGGCGAGAAACCCGGCGAAGCGGGCCAGGACTGCCTCCACGCGGGCGGCGGGGACCCCCTCCACCTGGGCCACCACGAGCACCGTCGCCGCGGTGTCGAGCCGCCCTCCGGTGACGGTGAGCTCGGCCTCAGCCGGCAGCTCGCGGACCGTGCCGGTGCGGGGGTCGCAGAAGCAGAGCCCGGTGGGCAGACGGCGCCACCCAGCCAGGTGGAGCCCGCCGTTGGCACCGTGATCGCGCACCGCCAACCACAGGTGGCTCAGCGCGGCGACGGCCTGCACGCTGGCCGCGTCGTCGCGCCACGCCCACGGTCTGTCAGCTCCGGCGGCGACGGCACCGAAGTGCGTCAGCCAGCAGTGATACGGGCTGGTGCCGACCTCACGGGCCGGTCGCAGCCGGTTGAGGAGTCCCAACCGCTCCAGCCGGCCGAGCCGATATTGGAGAGTGCGCTCGGGCATGCCGCTTAGCACCACCAGCTGACCTGAGGTGAGGACGCCGTGGTCACCGAGCAAGGTGAGGATCTGGCGGTCCGAGGGCCGCAGCACCCGAGGAACGGACGCGACTTCGCTCGGCTCGGTGGACGACGAGAACGCCGGGGTGGGGTCGCCAAACGACGTCGGACGCGACGAGACCGCCGCTGACATGGGATTTTGCAACATGAGCTTTGCGCCCACGGCCGGGAAGCGTCGCCAGGACCGAGCATGAGACCTCGATCCGCACACGAAGTCAAGGGGTTCGCGAAGATTTTCCCCCTCCGAGAGACCGTGCTCTTGCTCGCGCAAGCGATCCCGCAACCGCGCCGTCGGGTACCGTTCGGGCGGAACCAGACGCCCCGGCCATGCGTCAGACAGGTCATGATGCAGGAAGGCGCAGCCACAGCAGGTTTCTCCAGAGCGGCCCCCAGCAGCGGTTGGCACGTGCGGCGCTTGGCGACGCGTGCGACGGGGACGGCGGTGCTGGTAGCGGCGGTGTTCGTGCTCGCCGCCTGTGGGAGCGCGGTGAGCGGCCGCGATCCCGGCCTGTCACGCCCGGCATCGGCAGCCGACTCCACACTCTGCGGCTCGGTGGCCAGCCTCGACCGGCTCGTCGTCGAGCGGAGCGATGCCTTCCCCCAGAACCACATGCGGTTCACGTTCCCCGCCGAGGTCACGGTCACGGACGCCACGCCTGTGCGCGCGGCCGCTCGGGCGTTGTGCGCGTTGCCCAAGATGCCGAGCGGCACGTTCCACTGCCCGGCCGACTTAGGGATCGTCTACCACCTCGCCTTCTCTGTTGGCGGGCGAGCCTTCCCGACCGTCAAGCTGGAGGCGACCGGCTGCCAGAGGGTCCACGGGCTCGGCGCGGTCCGATGGGTGGCTCGCTCACCTGGCTTCTGGCCCACCTTGGGGAGGGCGATGGGGCTTTCGTCTCCGAGCTACGCCACGTTCCGGGGCAGCGGCCCGAACGGGTGATCGGATGGTGTCCTTGGTCGATCGTGACGCGGCGACGAAGATGGTCCGGTGCCCGCCGCAGGTGATCTCGAGGAGTTGGTACGGCTCCACTACCAGGGACTGGTGCGTCTTGCCTACGTCTTGTGCGGCGATCCGGCCGAAGCCGAGGACATCGTCGGCGACGTGCTCGCCCGCGCATGGCCACGGCTGTCGCGGGGCAAGGTCGACGAACCGGGGGCGTATCTTCGCCGTGGTGTGGTCAACGCGGTGGCGAGCTGGCGCCGTCACCGCTTCGTCGTTCGGCGAGAAGAGCTGCGCCGACGCCCGGAGCCGCCCCCCTCGGACGCTGAGGGGCAGACCGCAGAGCGCGACCGGCTGTGGACAGCCCTGCGGGCGCTGCCGGTGGCCCAGCGCCAGGTGGTCGTCCTGCGGTTCTTGGAGGATCTCTCCGAAGCCGAGACGGCTGCCACCTTGGGGGTGGCGTCCGGCACTGTCAAGTCCCGCACCGCGCGTGCCCTTGAGGCCCTGCGCCGGGCTTTGGCCGAGGACGTAGATGTCTGACTTCGAGTCTGAGATCGCCGCGCAGTTGCACAGCCGGGCTGAGTCGCTGCCCGTCGACGACCAGGTGCGCGATCGCCTCCTCCGGCGGGTCCGGACGCACCAGAGGCGGCGCCGTGCCGTCTTGGTCAGCGCACCGATCGCTGTCGTCGCTGTCGCAGCGCTCGCCGCGGCCCTGATCGTGCCGTCCGCCGGGCATCCGAGTCGTCTTCGGGTGAGCGCTGCACCAGCGGTCCACGGCCCGCAGAGCACAGCGGTCCCACGACAACCCTCGCGCTTCTCACCGTCCCAGAACTCTCCGGTCCTCGCACCTGGTGGCGGCGGCGACCTGCGCTGGGTGGACTTCGTGTCCCCTACGCGGGGCTGGGCGCTCGCCGAGGTGCAGGGTCGGATGCGGGTCGCGCATACCAGCGACGGCGGCCTGAGCTGGGCGGTCGTCGGCGCGCCGCTGCCGACCAGCGCAGGCGGCCCGGCACCGACCCGTCTCGTGGTGGCACTTGCCGGCAACGGGTCCGGCGCGGAGGTCGCCGACCTGTACGCCTACACCGGCACCGGCCCTCTCGGGACCGGAGGAGCCCCTCGTCTCTACGTGAGCCTGGATCGGGGCTCGTCGTGGCAGGCGGTCGAGTTCCCCGGCCCGGTGCTCGGCGTTGCCCCCCCTCCGGGCCCCGGCAGGTCGACACTCGCTCCCCGAGCCAGCGAAGGGTCGCTGTGGGCGCTGATCGGCCCGGCATCCCGGAGCGGTCGAACAAGCCCTGCCCGGCTGGAGGTCTCGACCGACACTGGCCGCACCTGGAAGACCGCCGCCTCGATACCCGGGGAGGGAAGCATCGGGCAGTTGGCCAGGGTGAGCCAGCGAGGCGGGTTCGTCGTGTCGAAGAGCACGGTGAGCGGCCGGTCCACCTCGTCGCTGCTCCAGACGACCGACGGGGGGGCCAGCTGGCAGCAACTGGTCGACCCGTGCGGCAGCCTCCCCGACCAGCAGCTGAGCGCGATCAACGCCAACGCCTTGTGGCTGGCATGTGGCAGCGAGCCGGCGGGAGACCTACAAGCCAAGTCCGTCTACTTCTCGTCGGACGCGGCCCAGACCTGGCGGCAAGCGGCAAGCGTGGGCCTCGCCAAGGCCGCCCCGGCCGGCACCCTCAGCCGCACCGGCTACATCGTCGACCTGGCAGCCGTCTCCGCCCACGACGTCTGGCTCACGCTTGGGCGCGGCCCGGTCGATGTGACGACCGATCAGGGACGCACCTGGCGACCAGCGTTCTCGCTGCCTTCCGGCACCGGCGGGGCCGAGCAGGTCACGTTCGTCGACGCCACTCACGGATGGGCCGTCACTGCTCGGGGTCTTTGGCGCACCTCCGACGGGGTCCAGTGGCAGAGCCTCCGTGGCTGAACGACTCAAGTCGAACCTCTCTGCGAGCGCACCGGCGCGAGGGACGCGCCTGCAGGGAAGCACGCGGACCTGGCGTCGGGAATCGGTAGTCGGAACCTGTCGACGCCATCAGGATTCAGAACGGACAGGACGAGAACCACGACCCGTGTCGGCCGGGGTTTCCGGCGACATCGGCAGGGATCGCGGCCCGCTCGCCGCAATATCGCAGTTGCCGGCGTGCTCGCCACCGGAGCACTGTTGCTGGCAGCATGCGGAGCACCAGGGAGCGCGGCCCCAAGCGCTCGCTCCAGCCGTAACGCCCGGGTCGCTGCCAGCGACCCGGCGGGATGCACCACCACGGTGCACGGGGCCGTACCCAGGCCGGCATCCCTCTCCGCGGGGTGGCTGCCGGCCGGGTTCCACCTCACCAGCGGGACGACCTCCGATCCCACGTCCGGGCTCACCTACTCGACCACAGGAGCGAACCCGCCGCGGATCGAGCTGCACCTCTCCAACAGCCCCGGACCCCTCACCGCCGCCGCCGGCGGACGAACCTCCGCCACAGCCATCGAGGTCCAAGGACACTCCGGCCTGCTCGAAGTGGGTCCCCCCGACCCGCACTCCATCGGCATCTACTGGAAGCCCACCACCAGCGACCTCCTGAGCGTCGTCGGCTACAAGCTGCCCGCAGCGACGGTCGTCGACGTAGCCCAGCACGTCGCGTTCAGCCCGCCCGGAGTGGTGTCGCTCCCCGCCCAACCTGGGCCCGTCGTCACCAAGGCGTCGGCGGTAGCGACTGCCGGGAGAGCTGCCCACCTCTCGCGGTCCTCGGCACAGGCCAAGCTCTCGTCCTGGACCGAGGTCTCCGCTTTGCTCCGAGCCGACCACGCCAACACCTCCTCGGGAGCCTTCTCCACCCCGACGCCGTGGAAGCCGGTCTGGGCCGTGCTCTTGACTGGGACGTCCCCCAGCGCCGGGTCGACCAGCACTTCGTCGACGTCATCGGGCACCGAGCTGGTGGTCGTCGACGCAGCCTCCGGCAAGGCCTTGACCGTCGGGGCGATTGCCCACCGCGCATGGTTCGCAGCGCTCACCAACCGGGATCCGAGCCTCGGAGGATGCCCCGGCGGTTCGACCGCCCGCCTCCCCTTCGGCATCCTCACGAGAGACGAGGAGACCTACGTCGCCACCTCATCGCCGGCGCCTCTTGGCGCGCCCGCGGCGACCAGGTCCGTGATCTTGAAGCTCACCACCGTCCCCGTGCTCAACCGCGCCGACCCGGGCCTCTACGGAGGCTGCGTGCAACAGAACTGCTCCTTGAACGAGCTGGTCTGGCCCACCATTGTCGTCGTGCGCGCGCCAGCCGGCAAGACGCTCTCCTGCCTCCCCCCGTGGGCGTCCTATCCTCCCGGCTACCATCCGAAGCAGGTGAGCCAGTACGTCACGATCGGCGTGGCGGGCAACGCTGGAGTCCTCTGCGGCCCGGTACCGAACTGGGTCAACCAGCTGCAGGACCTT
>JAJZJY010000315.1 GCA_021809885.1 Actinomycetes bacterium | reverse complement strand
GTCGTGTCATCCTTCGCGGCTCCGGAGTGCAGCCCACCTACGGAGCATGCCTCGGACGTCCGGCGGCGCTGCGGCACGACGGTGTAGTTCGGTTCGCCGGACGACTCCATCCCGGCATAGAAGATCTCGAAGCGCAACGCAACCGACCACCGAGCAGGCGCACAAGCGCTCCAGGAGCCGCACAGCCTCTGGAGCACCAGCGAGAGATCGTCTGCTGCGCGCCCAGCTCGCGACTTTGGCCAGACGATCCCTGACCAGCCGGCGCGCCTCGTCGCCATCCAGGCACCCGGCGGTGGCACCCAATTCCACGGGACGTCCTCGGCCAGAGCTCGCGCCCGGCCGTTAGGAGCAATGCCCAGGCTCACCACGTGCCTGGCGATCCGATCGGCCCACGTTCGCCAGCCCGCCCCCGAGGCACTGAGCCATTGGGCGAGCATGCGCCCGTCGTCGTGGTCGCTGACGACGGCGAGGGCCCGGAGATCTGTCGGCTCTCCTTGGAGCTCCCGACCGATCGTGGCCGCGTGCGGCTCCCGGCTCATCTGCTCCTCCTCGACGGTCCTCGGACGGCGATCCTACTGGTGCTGTCCGAGTAGGCACCGGTCGCGAGCAGGTCCTCGCTCTGGCAAACTACAGCGCTTGGTAGTAAAACGGTGTCCGGGAGGCTGCAGCGTGACCAACCAGGGACACGAGCCCGCGTCTCGAGACGGCAGGGATTGAAGTGCGAGGCGCGGGGCTGCCACCGACCAGATGTCGCGCCTGCGGGTCGGCTGTTCCCTCGTCCCAGCTCCTGCCGGCCCGGTATGCGCATCGCCCCAGGCGAGCGTGCCCGTTGGTGCGTCGTGCCGCCCGTACGGACCCGCCAGCAATGGACGGTGGGCCCGTAGGACGCCACCTTCGCCGGGCGGGGCGCTCTGGCTGGGAAAGATGACGAAGAAGAAAGAGAGAGGTGAGCCGTGACGGCTGCGACCGTGCCCCCGGACGACCAGGTGCCAGAAGCTCAGATCGCCGTGCACTGGCGGGAAGAGGAGTATGTCCAGCCTCCCGCCAAGTTCATCGGGCAGGCCAACGCCTCGGACCCGGCGATCTTCGAGCGTTTCAGCGAGGACAAGTTCCCCGAATGCTTCCGGGACTACGCGGATCTGCTCAGCTGGGACACCTACTGGCACACGACGCTCGACACGAGCAACCCGCCGTTCTGGAACTGGTTCGCCGGCGGGCGCCTGAACGCCTGCACCAACTGCGTCGATCGGCACCTGGCGACGAGCGCCAACAAGGCGGCCCTGATCTGGGGGCGGGCTCAACCAGTCATCGCAACGAGCTCGGCGAGCTTCTCTGATGGTTTCATGAATCCGAGCGTCTCGCGCGGACGGTTGTTGAGACTTGCCGTGAACCGGGCGAGGTCCTCGGCGCTGTGGAGCGAGAGATCCGTTCCCTTCGGCATGTACTGACGAAGGAGCCCGTTCGTGTTCTCGTTCGATCCCCGCAGCCAGGGCGAGTGCGGGTCGCAGAAGTAGACCTGGACGCCAGTGTCGACCTTGAAGGCCGCGTGAGCGGAGAGCTCCTTGCCCTGGTCCCAGGTGATCGAGCGCACGAGCTCGGTGGGCAGCTGCGTGATCGCCTTCTTCATCGCCGCGTTCACCTTCTCGGCCTCGCGCCCGTCGGGGAGATGGAGGAGCAGCACGTAGCGCGTGGTGCGCTCGACGAGGGTGCCGACGGCAGAGCGGCCACCCTTGCCGATGATGAGGTCGCCCTCCCAGTGGCCGGGCACGGCGCGGTCGTCGACCTCGGCGGGGCGCTCGGAGATCATCACCATGTTCGGGATCTTCCCCCTGCCTTCGACCTTCCCCTTCGGGCGACGGTGTGCACGCCCGGTTCGCAGGCAGCGGGAGAGCTCTCTTCGCAGCTCGCCCCGGCCCTGGACGAACAGCGACTGGTAGATGGTCTCGTGGCTCACCCACATCGCCGGATCGTCCGGGTGCTCGTGGCGCAGCCGCTGGGCGATCTCCTCGGGCGACCACCACTGCTCGAGCCACGACTCGACCTTCTTGCACAGCGGGCCGGCGACGAGCTTTGCGGTCTTCGGCCGGCGGGCACGCTCATAGGCTCCATGGTGCGCCTCGACGGCCCGGTAGTGCGAGAGACCGCCGTTCGCCCTCACCTCGCGCGAGACCGTGGACGGCGCCCGGCCGATCCGGCGCGCGATCGCGCGAATCGGCTCACCGGCAGACAACCCGCGGCTGATCTCCTCCCGGTCGCCGAGCGAGAGCCGGTGCTCACCCGGCGACCACGCGATCTGGCGGGACTCCCGCTTGCCCGGCCCGTGCGTGACGCGCTTCACGGTCCGAAGCGAGCATCCGATCTCCACCGCGATCTCGCGGATCGTCTTGCCCTTCCGACGGAGCGCTCGCGCGCGTTGGCGTTGCTGGAGCGTCAGGTGCGGTGCCAAGGGAACCTCCCGGTCGAGTCAGCTCACAGTTGCTGACTCACCGAGCTGTTGCGCGGATCCCTTGAGCCCGCCGGGTCCCCGAGCCCGAGGACCAGGCGACGCAGGCGATCACCTACCGCGACCTCTACCGGCGGGTGAACGAGCTCGCCGCGCTGCTGCGTGACGAACTGGGGGTGACGGCCGGGGATCGGGTGACCCTCCACCTGCCCATGGTCCCCGAGTTGCCCGTCGCGATGCTCGCGTGTGCGCGCCTCGGGGTTGTCCACTCCCAGGTGTTTGCCGGCTTCAGCGGCGCCGCGTGCGGTGAGCGGCTCGCCGACGCCGACAGCCACGTGCTCGTCACGATCGACGGCTTCTACCGCAACGGCGAGCTGCTCGACCACAAGGTGAAGGCCGACGAGGCCGTCGCGCGGGCCGAAGAGCTCGGCTGCAGGGTCGACAAGGTGCTGGTCTTCCGCCGCCAGGCACGCCAGTACGCGTCGAGCTCGTCGATGGTCGAAGGACGCGACGTCTTTGTCGACGACCTGCTCCCGAAGTACCGGGGCAAGCTGGTCGACGCGGTGCCCATGCCGGCCGACGCCCCGCTGTTCTTGATGTACACGAGCGGGACGACCGGCCGCCCGAAGGGCTGCCAGCACTCGACCGGCGGCTATCTGGCATACGTGGCGGGGACGTCCAAGTACTACCAGGACATCCATCCCGACGACACGTACTGGTGCTTCGCCGACATCGGCTGGATCACCGGTCACTCCTACATCGTCTACGGGCCGCTCGCCCTCGGCACGACGAGCGTGATATACGAAGGAGTCCCGACCTATCCGGACGCGGGCCGGCCGTGGCGGATCGCCGAGCGCCTCGGGGTGAACATCTTCCACACCTCGCCGACCACCGTCCGCATGCTGCGCAAGGTCGGTCCCGACGAGCCGACCAAGTACGACTACCACTTCAAGCACATGACCACCGTGGGCGAGCCGATCGAGCCGGAGGTGTGGCGCTGGTACCACGACGTGATCGGCAAGGGCGAGGCGGTGATCGTGGACACCTGGTGGCAGACCGAGAACGGCGGGTTCTTGGGCAGCGTCCTGCCGGGCCTCCAGCCCATGAAGCCCGGCAGCTGCGGTCCAGGCGTGCTCGGCATCTTCCCGGTGATCTACGACGAGAACGGCGAGGTGGTGAGGGCGGGGAGCGGGCGTGCCGGCAACATCTGCATCCGCAATCCGTGGCCGGGCATCTTCCAGACCATCTGGGGCCAGCCCGAGCGCTTCGTCGAGACCTACTACGCCAAGTACTGCAAGGATCGAACGAGCGCCGACTGGAGGGACTGGCCGTACTTCGCCGGCGATGGCGCCGTCCAGGCCGCCGACGGGTACTTCCGGATTCTCGGAAGGGTCGACGACGTGATCAACGTGGCCGGCCATCGGCTCGGGACCAAGGAGCTCGAGTCTGCGACGCTCACCGTGGGTGACGTTGCCGAAGCAGCCGCGGTGCCGGTGATCGACGACCTGCGCGGTCGGGCGGTGGAGATGTACGTCTCGCTCAAGCCCGGGGTGGCGGCCGGGCCTGAGGTCACCGACGAGGTGACCGCGGTGATCGAGAAGGAGATCGGCAAGATCGCGCGGCCGAAGAACGTCTGGGTCGTCTCGGACCTGCCCAAGACCCGCTCGGGGAAGATCATGCGCAGGGTGATCGCCGGGATCTCGAACTTCAGCGACGTCGGCGACATCTCGACGCTCGCCAATCCCGAGGTCGTCGACGATATCCGTGGCTACGTCCAGCGCCTCAAGACCGAGCGCAACGAGGTGCCCCGCGAGCTCTCGCCAGAAGAGCTCCAGGAGATCCGATCGTTCGGAAGCGTCGAGTGACCATGGGGGGGCCGGTCACCGGGCCCCTGCCCTCCGGCTCCGCAACGTCCGGGCCAGTGCCCCGACCATGAGCAACAGGACGCCGACCCACGCCGCGACGCCGACCCAGACCCATACCCGGGCGACCGATGCCATGAACCCGAGGCCGGGGGAGTGCCCGAGGCTGAAGGAGGCGACGGTGTACATGCCGAGCGGGAAGACGACGTTCCAGAGTCTCGGCTCGTAGGTGCGCGGGTAGCGGCGCAGCACGTAGCGCCAGATCCCGAGCAGCACCAGCAGGGGGATCCACCAGGTGCCGAAGGCCCACAGCACGACCGACAGGCCGACCACGAAGGGACGCATCACCGCCACGAGCACCGTGGAGTGCGGGTCGTGGAGGGCGAGGATGCCGGCGGCCGCCCGGACGCTGATGGCGGTCGCCCCCATGGCGATCCAGTAGGGCGGCCCCATCTCGGCGGGCGTGACCTCGATCAAGAGGAGCCGGAGGAAGATGATCACGATGAAGACGAGGTAGAGCATGACGCCGAGCCCCCACAGGCTGACCGCCACTGCCGGAAGGTCGGCTCGAAGCCAGGTGGCCGGGGCGCTCGGGGCGACGGCGGCGGCCACGATGGAGAGGGACTGGGTGGCGACGACCCACACCAGCCACGTGCCGTTGATCTCGCCCAGCACGGGCCGCCGTGCGGCGGCGACGATCGACCAGGGCAGCGCGTAGGTGAGCACCAGCCAGAGCACGGCCGCGGCGGTGCCGAGCGCCAAGGCGACGAGGGGATGGGCCGCCATCACGAGGCGCACGGCCAGCACGTCGGTGCCGGCGACCACGGTGAAGTACGCCATGGCGGTGGTGGGGTCGGCCGCGCTCTGGCGGACGAACGGCGCGAAGAAGACGAGACGTGCCGCGTAGGCGAGGGCTAGGCCGACGAAGGCCGCCACTGCCACTCCGAGGACGACTTGGGAGAGCAGGTGCTCGCCGAGCAGGTCGGTGCCGACCGAGACGATGCCGGTGGCCATCACCCAGGCGAAGTAGCCAGGGTCGAGCGTGGCGATCGCCCGACGCACCAGGCCGCCGGGCACGGGCAGCGGCTGGGCCCGAGGTCCGTGGGCGATGCGTCGGTCGGCACCCCCGGGGGGTGCCCCGGCGTTCTCGCTCGCCGCGCCGGCCTCGGCGCCGTCCCGCGCTCCGAGCCAGCTCACTCGCGTCCCCCGGCGCCCACTCCGCGGCGAGGGAGCCCCCGGTCCAGGCCGCGGCTCAATAGTGCACGCCGATCCGTCGCCAGCGCCGGCCGCTCGTGCCCGGCTCGTTGGGCCGCGTCGCCCGGCGGCTGCGGTAGACGACGAAGGGTCGCCACAGGTACCAGACGGGCGCGCTCCAGGCGTGCACGAGGCGGCTGAACGGCCACACCGCGATCACCGCCCAGGCCGCGGTGGCGTGCAGCTGGTAGAGGAACGGGGCGTGGGCGATGGCCCGCACGTCG
>JAJZJY010000314.1 GCA_021809885.1 Actinomycetes bacterium | reverse complement strand
GCCGGCCCCGCCCCCGCCGGCGCGCCGCCGGCCTACCTGGCGGTCCACCATGCCGGCGCCGTAGCCATCAGGGTGGCCGTCGGCCTCTCGCCTGGACCGTCGGGGTGGGGGATGGCGGCGAGAAGCACCGACGTGAACCCGACCAGGCGGCCGACGTCGACATGGCTGCGCACGCCCCGACCATACTGAGCAGCCGTGCCGGCCACAGACGCGAGCGAACTGCTGGACGCCGCCCTTGCGGGGGACAGGCGCGCGCTGGGGCGGCTCCTGTCGTATGTCGAAGGGGGAGGGGGAAAGGCGCAGCGGGTCGCCGCCCTCACGTTCCCTCGGAGCGCTTCACCCGATCAGGTGGTCGGGCTGACCGGCGCTCCAGGAGCTGGGAAATCGACGCTCGCGTCCGGGCTGGTGGTGGAGGCGAGGCGGTCCGGTCCGGTCGGTGTGCTCGCCGTCGACCCATCGTCGCCCCTTTCCGGCGGAGCGATCCTCGGCGACCGTGTGCGGATGCAGGAGCACGCCGGCGACCCCGGGGTCTTCATACGGTCCATTGCCAGCCGGGGCCACCTCGGGGGGCTCGCCCTGGCGGTACCCGAAGCGGTGCGCACACTGGTGGCGGCGGGCTTCCCCCTGGTGGTCGTCGAGACGGTGGGCGTCGGTCAGGTCGAGGTCGCCGTCGCCGGCGCCGCCGACACGACCGTAGTGGTCGTCACCGCTGGGTGGGGCGACAGCGTCCAGGCGGCCAAGGCGGGGCTCCTCGAGGTGGCCGACGTGCTCGTCGTCAACAAGGCGGACCGGCCCGGGGCGGAGCAGGCCCGCCGTGACCTGGCGGCCATGCTCGACCTGGGTCCGGCCCCGGGCGGATGGCGGCCGCCGGTCGTGCTCACCGACGCCACCGCCGGTCGGGGGCTCCCCGAGCTGTGGGCCGCGATCCGCGGCCACAGGAGGTGGCTGGCCGAGACGGGGTGTCTGGAGGAGCGCCGGCGGGCGCGGCTTCTCGCCGAGATGGAGGACGTGCTCGTCCGCCGCCTGGCCGCCGACGCCCGCACCTCCCACGAGGGGGCCGTGTGGGAGCGAGTGACGGGCGCCGTCCTCGCCGGCCGCCTGGACCCGGCGTCGGCGGCCGCCGAGCTCCTCGCTAGCGTCGCGCCATGACCGCGGGCGAGACGGGCAAGGCGGCGTTCCAGGGCTGCTGAGCTCGGGTTTCAGGCCCACGTGACGCACCCGAGCTCCATCGGGTCGGAGAGGTCGGCGTGCGAGGGGATGATCCGGACGGTGTAGCCGTGGCGCCCGGCACGGTCGCAGGTGAACGAGCCGCTGTATCGCCAGACGCCGCCGTCTCCCTCCCCTCGTCCGTCTCCGTCCCCGCTGTCGAGGTGCATCTCGGCGATGTCGCTCTCGACCAACTCGTCGCCGGCAGCCACCGGGCCATGGAGGAGCTGGACGGCGACGTCGCCGGGGCGCAGGTCGCCCAGCCGCACCTCGGCGCTCACCTCGCGGCTTCCGCCGAGGTCCACAGGCCCGGTCACCGACTCGCCGTCGACGCGCACGACGGCGACCTGCGGCCAGGCGACCACGACGCGCTGCCTCCAGCCCGCCAGGTGCCGGGCTGTGGCGTGGCCGTTGCGAGACAGCCGCTCCGCTCGGGTCGCCGTCGGCTCGTACATCGCCTCGACATAGTCGCGGACCATGCGGGAGGCGAGCACCTCCGGGCCGAGGGACCGGAGGCTGCCCTTCACCCGGCGGATCCAGTCGCGCGGCACCCGGCCGCCCGAGCGGTCGTAGAACAGCGGCACGATCTGGCGTTCGAGGATCTCGAACAGGTTCCCGGCCTCGATCTCGTCGCGGCGCTCGACGTCCTCGTACGACTCGGCGGACGTGATCGCCCAGCCGTTCTCGCCGTCGAACATCTCGTCCCACCAGCCGTCGAGTATCGAGCAGTTGAGAGCGCCGTTGAGCGCCGCCTTCATGCCGCTGGTGCCGCTCGCCTCCATCGGGCGGCGGGGTGTGTTCATCCACACGTCGCTGCCCTGGTACAGGGTCCGGGCGACGGAGATGTCGTAGTCCTCGACGAAGGTGATGCGGTGCCGCACGGCTGGATCGGCCGAGAAGCGGGCGATCTGCGAGATCATCTCCTTGCCCACCTCGTCCGCCGGGTGGGCCTTCCCGGCAAAGACGAGCTGCAGCGGGCGTTGCTCGTCGAGGAGCAGGGCGCGGAGGCGGTCGGGTTGGGAGAGCAGGAGGGTGGCCCGCTTGTAGCTCGCGAAGCGTCTCGCGAAGCCCACGACGAGGTAGCGGGGATCGAGGACGTCGTCGGTCCAAGCGGCGTCGACGCCCGGCACCCCCGCCGACTGCAGCGACCGCCTGAGGCGGCCTCGGACGAAGGTGACGAGCGCCTCCCGGCCCTGCTCCCGGACGCGCCACAACTCGTCGTCGCGGGCGTCGTCGATGCGGGCCCATTCGGCTGGGCCCGCTTCGTCCCATGCCGGCGATACGTATCTCGTGAGCAGGTCGTCCATCTCCGACGACACCCACGTGCGCCCGTGCACCCCGTTTGTGACCGACAGGATGGGCACCTCGTCCACCGGTGCGGTGGGCCACAGTGGCTGGAACATCTGGCGACTGGTGCGGCCGTGCAGCTCGGCCACGCCGTTGGACCGGCCGGCCAGCCGCAGGCCCATCACCGCCATGTTGAAGGGCGTGTCGGGCGGGTCGTCGGCGAAGTGGCCGAGCGCCATCAGGTCGTCCATGGCGACGCCAACCTCGTCCGCCCACCCGGAGAAGTACCGCTCCATCAGCTCGCGCGGGAAGCGGTCGATGCCGGCAGGCACCGGCGTGTGGGTCGTGAAGATCGTCCCTGACCGCACCGCCTCGATGGCCTCGGGGAAGCTGAGCTCCTCGTCGCGCGCGAGCAGCCTGATGCGTTCGAGCCCTAGGAACCCGGCATGCCCTTCGTTGGTGTGGAACACCTGGGTCGGCACCCCGAGCGCCTGAAGGGCCCGGACGCCGCCGACGCCGAGGAGGATCTCCTGGCGCAGGCGGTGCTCGACGCCGCCGCCGTAGAGCCGGTCGGTGACCTCCCGCAGGTGGATGGGGTTGGCCTCGACGTCGGCGTCGAGCAGGTAGAGCCGCACCCTGCCCACCTCTGCCAGCCAAACCTGGGCGACGAGCTGCTCGCCGCCGAGGTCGACCCGGACGGCCACGTCCTCGACGAGGCGGAGGGCCATGGCGTGGGGGTCGAGCACCGGGTAGCGCTCGCCCTGCCAACCCTCGGCGTTGAGGTACTGGCGGAAGTAGCCCATGCGGTAGAGCAGGCCGACTCCGGTGAGCGGCACGCCGAGACTGCTCGCTGCCTTCAGGTGGTCGCCGGCGAGCACCCCCAGTCCCCCGGAGTACTGGGGCAGCGCCTCGGCGATGGCGAACTCGGGGGAGAAGTAGGCGACGGAGCGCAGCGGGCTGCCGGAACGGGACTGGAACCACCGGGCCACCGACGAGGAACGGGCCAGTTCCTCGTGGATCTCGCCGAGCACGACCATGAACGCCGGGTCGGCGGAGAGCTGCTCGAGCCTGCGATGGTCCACGAGGCTCAGGAGACGCACTGGATCGTGGAAGCTCGACTCCCAGATCTGGGGGTCGACCCACCGGAACAGGTCCCTGGTCCGGCTGTCCCACGACCAGCGCAGGTTGAACGCCAGCTCACGGAGCGGGGACAGCGCCTCGGGGAGCCGGGCGCGGACGGTGAAGCTGCGGAGGGCCCTCACCGGCGACACGGTACCTCCGGCGGAGGGCCCGTCCCTCACCGGTCAGACGTTCTAGCTTGATGCCGGTGACGGGCCGCATCGTGATCGACGACATCCGCCCCCGGGCGTCCGAGCCTGGCTTCCCGGCCAAGGCCGTCATCGGTGAGGCTGTCCCGGTCAGGGCCGTGATCTTCAAGGACGGCCACGACGTGCTCGCCGCCCGGGTGCAGCTCTACGCCGAGGGCCGCAGCGCCCCCGAGTCGGTCGCAGCCCTGGCGACGGCCGCCAACGACCTGTGGACCGGGACGATCGTCGCCGACAGGGTCGGCCGCCACCAGCTGGTCGTGCAGGCGTGGACCGACCGCCACGCCAGCTGGAAGAAGCGGGTACTGGCCAAGCTCGACGCCGGCCAGGACCTGTCGGTCGAGGTGGAGGAGGGCATCGAGCTGCTGGCGCGCTCCGTCCGCGACGCCGCCGGCGTCCCTCGCCCCGAGGTGGAACAGGCCGCCGCCGCCCTCGCCGACGTGACCCTCGACCCGGTCGAGCGGCTCCGTCCCGCCCTGACCCGTCAGGTGGCCGACGCCCTCGCCGGCCCCGACGGCGCCCCCGACCTGACAGTCGCCCCACCCAAGCCGCTCTGGGTGGACCGCGAGCGCGCCTTGGTCGGGGCCTGGTACGAGTTGTTCCCCCGCTCCTACGGCGGCTTCAAGGGCACCGAGGAACGGGTGGTGCAGATCGGCCAGCTCGCCTTCGACGTGGTCTACCTGCCGCCGATCCACCCGATCGGCGTGACGCACCGCAAGGGGCGCGACAACACCCTCGGCGCCGGCCCCGACGACCCAGGCAGCCCCTGGGCGATCGGAGCGGCGGACGGAGGCCACACCGCCATCGATGCCGGCCTCGGCTCGCTGGAGGACTTCGTGCACCTTCGCGAGACCGTCGAGGCCAACGGCATGGAGCTGGCCCTCGACTACGCCCTGCAGTGCTCGCCGGACCACCCGTGGGTGCACGAGCACCCGGAGTGGTTCCACCATCGACCGGACGGCTCGATCGCCTACGCCGAGAACCCGCCCAAGAGGTACCAGGACATCTATCCGCTCAACTTCTGGCCGGCGCGCGACGAGGACCGCGTCGCGCTCTGGCGGGCGTGCCGCGACATCCTCGAGCACTGGATCGGCCTCGGGGTGCGGCTCTACCGGGTGGACAACCCGCACACCAAGCCCTTCGCCTTCTGGGAGTGGCTGATCCCGTCGGTCCAGTCCCGCCACCCCGACGTGGTCTTCCTCGCCGAGGCGTTCACCCGGCCGCGGGTGATGGAGAAGCTCGCCGAGGTCGGCTTCTCGCAGAGCTACACCTACTTCACTTGGCGAACCGAGCGCGACGGTGAGGAGGGCCTGTGGGCCTACATGGAGGAGCTGACCGAGGGCAGGGCGGCGGACTTCTCCCGCCCCAACTTCTGGCCCAACACGCCGGACATACTGTCCGGGCCGCTGCGCAACGGGTCCCCGGCGGCGTTCGCCCTCCGCTTCCTGCTCGCCGCCACGCTGTCACCTTCCTACGGCGTCTACAGCGGCTACGAACTGTACGAGAACGAGCCGGCGTCGGAGACCAACGAGGAGTACCTCCACTCCGAGAAGTACGAGATCCGGCACCGGGACTTCGACCGGCCCGGGACCCTGGCTCCTCTCATGGCCTCGGTCAACCGGATCCGCCGCAGCCACCCCGCCCTGCAGCGGCTGCGCAACCTGCACCTGCTGGCCACAGACAACCCCGAGATCTTCGCCTATGCGAAGGTCAGTGACGACGGCACCGACGCGCTGATCGTGGCGGTCACCCTCGACCCTCTTGGCGTGCAGGAGTCGATGGTCCACCTGGACCTCGCCGCCCTCGGCCTCCCCGGTGACCGCCCCTTCCCGGTCGTCGACCTCCTCTCGGGGGAGCGCTTCGCCTGGTCCGGCCCGGCGGCGTTCGTGCGGCTGGAGCCGTGGTGGAGGGTTGGGCACATCTTCGACCTGCGCTCCGAGGCGCCCAACCGGCCGCCGGTAACGGCCCCGTGAGCAGCCCGCCGGGCGGC
>JAJZJY010000313.1 GCA_021809885.1 Actinomycetes bacterium | reverse complement strand
TCCTCCAGATCCTGGACGAGGGACGCGTCGCCATCGCTGCCCTCTCGACCGGCCTGGCCCAGGGCTGCGTTGACGAATGCCTCCGGTACGTGGGTGAGCGGGAGGCCTTTGGCCACAAGCTGGCGGTCTCGCAGGTGATCCAGTTCAAGATCGCCGACATGGAGGTGCGCACCCACACTGCCCGGCTCGCATGGCTCGCCGCCGCCCAGCGCATGGCCGCCGGCCTGCCCTTCAAGCGCCACGCTGCCATCGCGAAGCTGGTCGCCTCGGATGCGGCAATGGCCAACGCCCGGGAGGCGGCCCAGATATTCGGTGGTTACGGATTCATGAACGACACTCCCGCCGGCCGCTTCTACCGTGACGCGAAGATCCTCGAGATCGGCGAGGGCACCTCCGAGGTACAGCGGATGCTGATCGCGCGGGACCTGGGCCTGCCGGCCGGGATGTGACTGCCGGCCCGGATGTGACTGCCGGCCCGGATGTGACTGCCGGCCCGGATGTGACAATGAGCAGAGCTCGACGACCCGCCGTCACGGCCGCATGGCCTCACCCAGGGCTGCGGCGACCCGGGCAGCGTAGGGCTCCTTCACCAGATCGAGGTGACGGTCGCCGATCTCGACGATCTCCAGCGAGGTCCCCATCAGCGCCCCCCAGCCCCGATCGGGCCGCCTCCCCCGTCCGGCCCGCACGAGCAGCACCCGTCCCCGGTAGCCCGGCTCGGGCCGGTAGCGGGTGAACAGCAGCCCGTAGGAGCGCATCAACAGCTCCACCCTGCGGTCGGCCGGGAGCTCCCAACGGCCCTCCCCCAAGTGCGACGCCGCGTCGGCCCGCTCCGCTGCGACGGTCCTACGGGAACTGAACCCGGTGTAGAACGCTCTCACCTGGTTGGCAAGCAGCTCCCCGGCACGCCGGGTCGCCTGGTCCGGTGGCAACCGCCGGAGCTCGCCGACGCGGCCCCGGGCGCGCACCATGGCGGGCAGCATCGGAGCCGGGGAGTCGCCGAGGGCCAACAGGTCGACCTCGTCGCCGGAGAGCTGAGCCTGACGGGCCATCTCGAAGGCGACTGTCCCGCCCAGCGAGAAGCCGTAGAAGCGGTACGGGCCGGTGGGCTGCACCCGGCGCACGGCAGCCAGGTACATGCGGGCGACGTCCTCGAAGCTGCGCCCGGCCAGGTCGTCGCCGAGTAGAAGCGACGGCTGGACGGCGTGGACGGGCTGGTCGTCGCCCAGATGCCTGGCCAGACGGCCGGCGTAGAAGACGTCCCCGCCGCCGTCGTGCACCACGAACAACGGGCGCTGGCTGCCGCCCGAGTTGAACGACACGAGGAGGTCGGCGAGATCCGCCGGTGCTCCCAGGGCGGCGGCGAGAGCCCGAATCGTGGGAGCGTGCACGAGCAGCGAGGACGGGCGGACCACGCCCAGCTGCCGCTCGATCTCGACAAAGACCTGGGCGGCGCGCAGCGAGTCCCCGCCAAGAGCGAAGAAGTCGTCGTCGGGACCCACCGCTTCCAGGGAGAGGCACCGTGCCCATATGACCGCCAACTGCCCCTGGAGCGAGCCGTCGGTGCTGGCGAAGGCACTGGGTGAGCGCCTGCCGGCGCCCCAGTCCCTCAGGGTGAGACGATCCACCTTGCCGTTGGCCAGGGTCGGGAGCTCTCCGACGACGTGCACCCGGTCCGGGACCGCCGGGCCGGGCAGGCAACCGGTCAACAGCGCCCTCAGCTCCGACTCCTCGGGCGCCGACCCGGGTTGGGGCACGGCGAAGCACACCAGGCGCTGATGGCCACCGCTGTCCTCGACATTCGTAGCAGCCGCTGCCAGCACACCCGGCAGGCAAGAGGCTGCCGCCTCGACGTCGCCGAGCTCGACGCGGTTGCCGGAAACCTTCACGACATGGTCCAGACGACCGAGGTGCTCGAGGATGCCGTCGGGACGCATCCGGCCGCTGTCCCCGGTACGGACCCGCCGGCGCCCGCCTCCCATGTGCCCACCTCCGATGTGATTGAGCACTCGGGCGGTGAGCTCGGGCTGGTTCCAGTAGCCGAGCATGCAGCGGTAACCCTCGACGACGATCTCGCCGGCCACGCCGTCGGGCACCTCGTGACCCTGCTCGTCGACGATCGTGACGCGCGCCCACGGCCGGGGGCGCCCCGCCGGCAGAGGTCCGTGCCCGACGGGGGTGTCGGCGTCGATGACCAACCTCGCGATGCCCGCCGTCTCGGTGAGCCCGAAGAGGTTGACGACCGTGGCGCGCCTAGGCAGGTGCCGGCGCAGGGCGGCGACGTCCTCCCAGGTGAGGGTCTCGCCGGACGTGAGGACCAAGCGGATGTCGGGGAGGACGAGGTCGTCACGAAGGGTGGGTAGCACGAAGCGAAGGACGGTGGGGACCATGAACAGCCATTGGACTCCAGATCGCTCGAGCCAGTCGCCGACACCGGCCAAACCGAGACGGCGGATCTCGTAGGCGTCGAAGGTCGCCCCGAGCTGGACGGCGCTGTTGAGGAACACAGCGGAGAAGCCGACGGTGCCGGCGGTCACCATCCCCGCCACGGCACCGTCGGGGATCCATTCCAGGCCCTCCAGGTACTCCGGTCCGCCGTGGCGGACCGCCGCGGGGATCATGATGCCCTTTGGGGTCCCCGTGGAGCCGGATGTGAACGTGATCGACGCCAACGTCGCCGGATGACGGTCGACACCGCCTATCGGCACGCCGGCAGCGTGCTCCAGGGGGTGGGCGACGGTCACCTTGACCTCCTGGGGTGCCGGCCTGTCCGCGAGCAGCAACGGGGAGGAGACGTCGCCGAGGATCGCTGCCGTCCTGGTCGGCGGGGAGGTGGGGTCGATAGGGACGCTTACCATCCCGGCCCGGGCGATGCCGAGGGTGCCCACGACCATGGCGAGCGTCTCCTCGCACTGCAGGCCGATACGGTGCTCCGAGGGACCGAGGTCTGCGAGCAGCCGGGCGGCCAGGGCGTCGACACGCCGGTCGAGCTCCCCGTAGCTGCAGACCTCCTCGCCGACCCGCACCGCCGTTCGCTCCGGGAGCTCCGCAGCCGCCTGCCTCAACGCTGCTGAAGTAATGCGGCTAGCGACGCCCTCCGTCGGTGCGCCGCCCGTCGGCTCCCCGACTAGGGTCTCGTCCATCCGCCGGATGATAAGGCGTCACAGCACGGTCCGGTCGTCCCTGCGCCGAGCGACGGCGGAGGTCACCTTCGCACCTATCATCCCATTGGCGTCGCTCGACTGCATTGCCGCTCGGTCGCTCAGCACAGGGGAACGAGCCGAGATCGCCGCCTTGGACCGAGAAGACGACCGCCGCCGCTTCGTGACCGCTCGTGCATTGCTTCGACAGCGGCTGGCCTCCGCCTTGGGTCTGGCACCTACCGAGGTACCGCTCGTCCGCTCGCCCGAGCGGTCCCTCGGCGTGGCGGCAGCCGGAGCCCCTCACTTCAGCGTCACCCATGCCGGGGAGTGGGTGGCGGTGGCGGTCTGCGACGCCCCGATCGGGATAGACCTCGAGCCGGTGCTGCCATCAGGCCCGGACCCTCTGCTGGTGGCGCGGGTGGCCACCGCCTCGGAGCGCGCAGCGTACGGGACGCTGCCTCCACAGGAGCGGCCGGCGGCCTTCGTCCGGCTGTGGGTGCGCAAGGAGGCCGCCGTCAAGGCGACGGGATGCAGCCCTGACCGCCTGGATGTCGGTATCGAGCCGGCGTGTCGCCGGGTCCGCTCGCCAGCCGGGGCGCTGTGGATCTCGGACCTGCAGGTGGGCCCCGGGATACCGATGGCCGTCGCGGTGCTCGCCGGCGGCCGGACGCCGCCCCGCCTGGAGGTGTCCCGAGCGGCATTCGACGTGGGGCGCGCCGGCGGAGGTGGCCGCCAGTGACCGGGATGGGCTCAGGAGGCTGGACGGGAACCGGCGCGACTCAGACCGTTGGCGTCGAGGTAGGCCGCCTGGGCGAGCGCGGTGACGCCTGCGTCGACCAGGTCGGCCTGCCACATGTGCCGGAGGCGGTCCTGGTCCACCCACTCGGGGTGGACGTCGGCGGTGAGCCCCCGTGCCACCTCACGGCTCTCGGGGCCGAAGTAGACCCGGTTGAAGTAGGCCTTGGAGCGGCGGTAGAGCACGGCGTCGGGCAGGAGACCGTGGAACAGTCGGTGCATCGCGGCGTCACGTCCCGACCAGCCGAGCAGGCCTCCCTGGCGGGCGAAAGACTCGACGAAGGCGGGGTCGTGAAGCGGATCCACCAGCCGGACCGCCCAGCGCCCCGCTACCATCCGCCTGGCCACCTCCCCGCGGCGCACCGCCGCACGGCGCGGCTCGGACCTGACCGCCGCCCTCCAAGCAAGCGGTTGGCGGGTGGCGGCGACCCCGACGTCGTGCAACGCCTGCTCCCGGGCGGACGGCCGAAGCCACGACCAGAGATCGCTGACGTTAGATGCCCAACGCTTGCGGCGAACCGCGACTGGCTGCAGGGGCTCCAGCGCGCGGCGCAGCAAGCGGCGGTCCAACGCACGCCGCGGGTCGTGCCTGACGGTTGAGAGGGCAGCCCGCAGGGGTGTGACGCGCTGGGCACCGAGGATCTCGTCGCCACCCTCCCCGGTCAGTACTGTCATGCCTCGCAGGCTGGGCAGCCAGCACACCATCGTGTGCACCGCCGGCGACCACAACAGGCCATGGTCGGTGACCGAACCGAGCACCGACGGACCGAGGAGCTCGCCAGCGGTCGGAGGGACGTGGAACTTCTCCCAGTCCTCGACTCCGAGGTGCCGGACGACCAACTCCTGCCAGTCGCCCTCGTTGGTGCCCTCAGCGCCCGGATAGAGCAAGCTGAAGGCCACCGGCAACGGGAGGCCGTGGCGGCGAGCCTCATCGACGGCGACCGCCAGCACGGCGGAAGAGTCCCGCCCACCCGAGAAGCTGACGGCACACCGACCGGCTGACAACTCTCGCCTGATAGCGATCCGGAGAGCGTCGAGAGCTGGGGCACCGGAGTCGACATGAGGCAGCGGATCAGGGACAATCCCGTCCCAGACGCAGCCGACCGCCACCTCCCACGGCGTCATGTAGGGCGACGGTTTGCTCAATCGGCTAGGAGCAACCCGCCGGCTCGCAACTCGTCCAAGAAGTCGAGCACATCTCCCCTTGCCTGCTCGGGTGTCACCTCGAACCCGCCGGTCAGGGCATCGACCAGCTGCTCGATGGTGGCCCCGTCGACCAGCCGCTGCCACAGCACGGTTCCGGACGGGTTGCCGCTGTAGTAGACCGAGGATTGGAGATCCAATACCACCGACTCGTCCCCCACCTGCTGCCAGGCCAACCCGTCGGCGCGAACGCGGTGCACCGTCGCACCGGTCGTCATTGAGTACCTCAGGCGGAGGTCTGGTCGGGCACTACCGTCGTGTGTACATGGTAGTTGTTGTCGTAGTACTTGCCGGTGTTGGATGCGCCGGTGACGTCACCGAGCCTGGCGCTGGGCCGCATGCTGGGACGCTCGTAGTTGGTCTTTGCCATGGGACGAACGATGCCACGAAGCGTGGGGACTGTCAAGGAACATTCGGAGTTTGCAGCCGCTGTCCCATATTTACGCGCTCTCCGCGCGTGGCACCTCTCTCACAGCCCTGGGATCGGTGCCGGGATCCGTGCCGTCGGCGAGAGCTGACACCAGCGATCGGGCCATCCCGGGATCCCATGGCGGGCCCCAAGGGACCAGCAGCGACTTCACCGGCACGACTGCCGCTATCCGGGCCACCTTGCCCATCCGTGCCTTCGCGACCTCTGGTGACCGCCACTGAGCGATGCGCTGGGAGCGCAGCAGCGTCACCA
>JAJZJY010000312.1 GCA_021809885.1 Actinomycetes bacterium | reverse complement strand
TGGATTGTTGTAGCCGGCGGCCCACTTGCAGATCTCGAGGGTGCCATTGCCCGGCGGGTCCGAATTGGTGGGGGCGCCGGCTCCCGAGCCGCCGCCCGAGCCGCCGCCCGAGCCGGAGCCTGAGCCTGAGCCTGAGCCTGAGCCTGAGCCTGAGCCGGCGCCTGAGCCGGTGCCGGTGCCTGAGCCGGTGCCGGTGCCCGACGACCCGCCGGGCGAGGTCTTGGGGGCGATGTTGGTGAACAGCACCCGCGCCCAGTAGTGCCCGAGCAAGAAGGTGGCCTGCTGGATGTGGATCCAGTTCCTGGAGCGGACACGCGCCGGCGCCACGTTGATCGACGCCAGCTCAGGGAAGGCCTTGGGTGCCGCCGTCTCGACGACCCTGTTGATCCCGAGACGTCCCGGCACGACGAAGCACGCCTTGCCAGAGCTGCGTCTCACTCCGTTGACCTTGTAGGCGTAGAGGCCTGGGCTGGCCGCAGCCCGGCAGATCACGATGTGCGGCTGCACCGGGGCGGCTTGCGCCGTGCCGCCGGCCACGACCGCGGTGGACATCATGCCGAGCACGAGCGCTGACCCGAAGAACGCACGGGCCCCCCCTCGCCATCGGCTGGTGGTTGTTTGCACCTGTTCCCTCCTTCACATGCCCCTCGGGCGCCTCACGGTTTGTGGAGCGCCTCGGAGAAGCCGCCCAATCGCTGCCCGCACCTTCGTCCGTCGCGGGGGCTGCGGCATCGGCACATCCGACGAAGATCGGGGGCGCCTCCCGTCATGGCGGCCAAACGAATGCCCCACCGCGCCTCCGGTAGGGTCGTGGCGTGTCCGCCCGGACCCCGCCGCCTACGACCCGTGGTGTACACCACGCTCTGGGCGTCCTCGCTTCCGGGACCGGCACCATCCTCGAGGCGATCGTCGCCGCCGGCCTGCCCGTGGCGGTGGTGGTTGTCGACCGGCCCTGCGGTGCCGAGAAGCGGGCCGCTGACGCAGGCGTGGCCGTGGAGGTCGTCGAGCGCCGCGACTACAGCCCGAGCTTCGACCGGGCCGCTTACACCAGCGAGGTCGTCGGCGTCCTCGGGCGCCACGAGGTCACGACGGTCGCCATGGCCGGGTTCGGCACGGTCCTGGCCCCGGCCTTCTTCGCCGCCTTCCCCCGACGGGTGCTCAACACCCACCCGGCGCTGCTGCCAGCCTTCCGGGGGTGGCACGCGGTCGGCGACGCGCTCGCCGCAGGGGTGACCGTCACGGGCTGCACCGTCCACCTCGCCACCGAGGCGGTCGACGAGGGGCGCATCCTGGCTCAGCGGCCGGTCGAGGTCTTCCCAGCCGACGACGAGGCGGCGTTGCACGAACGCATCAAGTCCGTCGAGCGGGCCCTCTACCCCGACACCATCCGCCGCTTCATGGACGGCCAGTTCTCGTGAGGGTGCTGCTCTCCGTTCACGACAAGACCGGTCTGGTGGAGCTCGCCGGCCGACTCGCCGAGCTAGGCCACGAGCTCGTGGCCAGCGGCGGGACGGCGGCGGCACTGGCGGCAGCGGGTGTAGCGCACCGCACCGTCGAGTCGGTCACCTCTGTGCCAGAGATGCTCGGCGGGCGGGTCAAGACGCTCCACCCGGCGATCCACGGCGGCATCCTCGCCGACCTCGACAATCCCCGCCACGTCGCCGACCTGGCCGCCGCTGGCATCGATCCGATCGGCCTCGTGGTCTGCAACCTCTATCCGTTCGGGTCGGATCCTTCCATCGAGCTCATCGACGTGGGTGGCCCGACGATGCTGCGGGCCGCTGCCAAGAACCACGCCCACGCCGGCGTCGTCGTCGACCCGGCCGACTACCCCGAGGTGCTCGCCGAGCTGGCGTCGGGGGGGCTCACCCCCGGGCTGCGCCGCCGCCTGGCCGCCGCCGCCTTCGCCCACACCGCCGCCTACGACGCCGCCATCGCCGCCTGGTTCTCGGAGGACATGCCGAAATCCACGCTGCCACCGAGGATCGACCTCACATTGCAGCTCGCCCAGGTGCTGCGGTACGGGGAGAACCCTCACCAGGCCGGGGCCAGGTACCGGGAGCTCGGCCGGGACACCTGGCTCGACCACCTACAACAGCACGGCGGCGTGGAGCTGTCCTACCTGAACCTCTACGACGCCGACGCCGCCTGGCGCCTCGCCCACCACCTCGGTGAGCTCGGCGGGGTGGCGGCCGTCGTGGTGAAGCACGCCAACCCGTGTGGCGCCGCCGTCGCCGGTGACGTGCTCGCCGCCTACGAAGCGGCCTTCGCCGCCGACCCGGTATCGGCCTTCGGCGGGATCGTCGCGCTCAGCGCTCCGGTGACGGAGGCGGTGGCCGAGGAGTTGGTCGCCAACCCCAAGGCGGACGTCCTGATCGCGCCGTCCTACGACCCGGGGGCGCTCGGACGCATCGCAGCCGCCCGCAAGAAGATGCGTGTCCTCGAGGCGCCGCCGCCCAGCGCCGACCCCCTTCACCTACGGCAGCTGGCGGGGGGCTGGCTGGTCCAGGAGCCGTACACCTTCGCCGCCGGCCGCTCCGCCTGGCGCGTCGTCACCCAGTCCCGGCCGACCGAGGAGCAGTGGCGGGACCTCGAAGTGGCCTGGCGGGTCTGCGCCGCGGTCAAGTCCAACGCCATCGTCCTCGCCCGCTCCGGCGCCGCCCTCGGAATCGGGGCCGGGCAGCAGAACCGGGTGACGGCCGCCGAGCTCGCCGTGGCGCGTGCCGCCGGGCGGGCCGCAGGCGGCGCCGCCGCGAGCGACGCCTTCTTCCCCTTCCGGGACGGTCTCGACGCGGTGGCCGGCGCTGGCGTGGCGGCCGTCGTGCAGCCGGGCGGCTCGGTGCGCGACGCCGAGGTGATCGCGGCGGCCGACGAGCACGGCATCGCCATGGTCTTCACCGGGGAGCGCCAGTTCCAGCACTGAGGCGCGTCGCCCACGCTGGTAGCCTCTACCAACGACCGGCGCCTCCCTGCGAGGGTTCGAGTACGACAGACGTCGTCGGCGCCCCGGCCTGCACCGTCAGGAGACGTCTGTGACGAGGATCGCTTCGCTGCTGGCCCACGGCCGCACCTACAGCTTCGAGTTCTTCCCACCGAAGACCGAGGAGGGCCGCCGCCACCTGGCGCAGGCGCTCATCGACCTGCAACCGCTGCAACCGTCGTTCGTGTCCGTGACCTACAGGGGTGGGCCGGCGTCGCGCGAGCCGACCCACGACCTGGTGGCCGGAATGCTGAAGACGACGGCGCTCAACCCGATGGCGCACCTGACCTGCGCCGGCCACAGCCGCCTGGAGCTGGCGGACATCCTCGTGGCCCTGCGCAAGGCAGGCGTCGACAACCTCATGGCCCTCGGAGGGGACGGCCCGGCCGCCGGTGAGCTGCCCCACGCCGTGGAGCTGGTCGAGCTCGCTCGGGCCATCGGCGGCTTCTCGATCGGCGTGGCCGCCCACCCGTCGGTGCATCCCCGCTCCCCGTCCCGCGAGCTCGACCGGGATCACCTGGCCGCCAAGCTCCGCCTCGCCGACTTCGCCGTCACCCAGTCGGTGTTCTCCCTGGAGGAGTACCTGGGCCTGATCGACGAGCTCGCCGCCCGCGGCGTGGACAAGCCGGTGCTGCCCGGCATCATGCCCATCACCTCGCTGTCGTCGATCGAGCGGCAGCGCGAGCTCGGAGCGGTCGTGCCGGCGGATGTCGAGGAGCGGCTGCGGTCGGCGCGCGACGTGCGCTCCGTCGGCTTGGGCCTGGCAGCGGAGCTGTGCCAGGCACTGCTCGACGCCGGCGCGCCCGGGTTGCACTTCATCACCCTCAACCGCTCCAGTGCGACCCGAGAGATCTGGGAGAGCCTGGCCGTGCACCGCTGAGAGCCGCCCACGGAAGCAGCCGGGTTGACGACTGCGCCGCCGACGGGCAGTGTCGGGCTCCCCACCGGGCCCGCTCCGTCAGCCGGCCGGTGCAGGGGACCATCGAGGGCTTTCGGCGGAGCTTCGACCCCTGGAGCCCCCGGTTAGGCTTCGAGCATGGCCGCCAAGATCACGATGTCCCCCGGCGGGGTCCTCTCCGTCCCCGACGATCCGATCATCCCGTTCATCGAGGGGGACGGCACCGGGGTCGACATCTGGCCGGCCGCCAAGCGCGTCCTCGACGCCGCCGCCGCCAAGCACCAGCACCGCATCGAGTGGAAGGAGGTGCTGGCGGGTGAGAAGGCCTACAACGAAACGGGCAATTGGCTGCCCGAGGAGACCGTCGAGGTGTTCCGGGAGTACCTGATCGGGATCAAGGGCCCGCTGACCACGCCCGTAGGCGGCGGGTTTCGCTCCCTCAACGTCGCGCTCCGGCAGGTTCTCGACCTCTACGTGTGCCTGCGCCCGGTGCGCTGGTTCCAGGGGGTGCCGTCGCCGGTCAAGCGCCCCGACCTCGTCGACATGGTCATCTTCCGGGAGAACACCGAGGACATCTACGCCGGCCTCGAGGTGCAGGAGGGCACCCCGGAGGCGAAGCGGCTGATCGAGGTCCTCCACGAAGAGCTCGGCTGGGACATCCGGCCCGACTCGGGGGTGGGGGTCAAGCCCATCTCGGTGACCGGCTCCAAGCGGCTCATCCGGGCAGCGATCCGCTACGCCCTCGACCGCGGCCGCAAGTCCGTCACCATGGTGCACAAGGGCAACATCCAGAAGTTCACCGAGGGCGCCTTCCGGCAGTGGGGGTACGACCTGGTGCGGGAGGAGTTTGCCGACGTCGCCGTCGGATGGGACGACTGCGGCGGCCGGCCCGGCGGCAAGCTGCTCGTGAAGGACAACATCGCCGACATCACGTTGCAGCAGGTGCTCACGCGGCCGGGCGACTTCGACGTCATCGCCACGACCAACCTGAACGGCGACTACCTCTCCGACGCCCTCGCCGCCCAGGTCGGCGGCATCGGCATCGCACCGGGAGCCAACGTCAACTACGTGAGCGGCCATGGGATCTTCGAGGCCACCCACGGCACCGCGCCCAAGTACGCGGGGCAGGACAAGGTGAACCCCGGTTCGCTGCTGCTGTCGGGGGTGCTCATGTTCGAGCACCTCGGGTGGCAGCAGGCCGCCGACGACATCGTGCGCGCCCTCGAGGCGACCATCGCCGACAAGGTCGTGACCTACGACTTCGCCCGCCAGATGGAAGGGGCCACCGAGGTGAAGACCTCGGAGCTCGCCAGCGCCATCGTCGACCGGCTGTAGTAGGCACGCCTCCGCCGGCCGATTTCTGTAGGGCGCGCCTGGCCCGTCGCCTACCGTTTCCCGTCATGAGCGACACCCCTTACATCCGCTACCCCGCAGTCCGCGGCGACCAGCTCGCGTTCGTCACCGACGACGACATCTGGGTCGGGTCGGTGGAGCGCGGCGAGATGTGGCGGCTGGGCTCCGAGCGGGCGAGGGTACGCCACCCCCGTTTCTCCCCCGACGGGAGGTGGCTGGCGTGGACGTCGTCTGCCGCCGGGGCCCCCGAGGTCTGGGTCGCCGCAGTCGGCGGCGGCCAGGCCCGGCGGCTCACCTACTGGGGGGACCCGATGACCCACGTCGTCGGCTGGCACCCCGACGGCCGGGTCGTGGCCACCTCCGCCACCGGCCAGCCATACAGCTCGTCCACGTGGGCATGGGCCGTGCCCCTCGACGGCGGCGCCGCCCAGAGGTTGCCCTACGGGCCGGTGTCCGCTGTGGCGTTCGGCCGGGGCGGCGGGGCGCCGGGTGAGGGCGGCGGCGTGCTGCTCGGCGTCGACCGCCATCCCACAGGAGCCTCGGGCTGGAAGCGGTACCGGGGCGGGACGGCGGGCAAGATCTGGATCGACCGGGACGC
>JAJZJY010000311.1 GCA_021809885.1 Actinomycetes bacterium | reverse complement strand
AGGCGCAGTGGGCAGCCCACTGTGATGTACACCCCCCGCTCGGGGTGGTCGACCTCCACGATCATGCCGCTCTTGCGCAATGACTCGTCGGCCACGATGTCCTTCGTGTCGAGGATGGGGCCGCAAGGGACGTTCAACGCGTTGAGCCGCTTGAAGACGTCCCACTTGTCGTGGTGCATCGTCCACTCCTCCACCAGGGCGAAAACCTCGTCCAGGTGGGAGAGCCGGGCCTCCGGCGTCGCCCAGGCAGGATCGTCGATGAGCTCCTCGTGCCCGATCACCTTCATGAGCGGCGCCCACACCTGAGGCTGGATGATCACGTACACGTAGTCGTTGGGCCCCCCCGGCTGGCAGGGCAGCGCCCAGCCGGGCTGCCCACCTCCCGAAGCGTTGCCCGACCGGGGCACCGCGTCCGAGAAGGTGGCGTTGGGGTACTCCGACAGGGGCCCGTGGGCGAGACGCTGGTGGTCCCGGATCTTCACCCGGCACAGGTTCAGGACGCTGTGCTGCATCGCAACCTCGACGCGCTGGCCGCGCCCCGTGCGCTCCCGCTGGTAGAGGGCTGCCAGCAGCGCCGCCGCCAGGTGCACCGCTGTTCCCGAGTCACCGATCTGTGCGCCCGTCGAGGTGGGCGGCCCGTCCTCGAAGCCGGTCGTGGACATCGAACCACCCATGGCCTGGGCGATGGTCTCGTAGGCCTTTGCAGTCTCGTAGCCACCCGGTCCGAAGCCCTTGATCGAGCCGTAGATGAGCCGGGGGTTGATGGCCTGGAGGCGCTCCCAGGTGAGGCCCTGGCGGTCGAGGGCGCCCGGTGCGAAGTTCTCCACCAGCAGGTCCGACTCCGAGACCAGGCGCTCGAAGATCTCCCGTCCCTCGGCGCTCTTGATGTCGAGGGTCAAGCTCCGCTTGTTGGAGTTGAGCATCGTGAAGTAGAGGCTGTCGACATCGGGCAGGTCCCGTAGCTGCTGGCGCGTGACGTCTCCGCGACCCGGCGGCTCGATCTTGATGACGTCTGCCCCGAGCCAGGCCAGCATCTGGGTGCAGACGGGCCCCGCCTGCACGTGGGTCATGTCGAGGACCCGCACACCGTCCAGCGCCTTCCCGTTACCGTCCACGCTGCTCTCCCTCCGCGCCGACGTCAGCCGGCTACTTGTACATCGTCTGGTTCAGGGTGCCCGGGGCGAAGGCGTCGGGGTCGACCCAGACATTGACGAGCGAGGGGCGCCCCGACTCGCGTGCCCGCTCCAGCGCCGGACGGATCCCCGACGCCTCGCGGACTTCCTCGCCGTAACCCCCGAGCATCTCGGCGAAGCGCGAGTAGTACACGTCGCCCAGCTTGTTGCCCACCTCTCCGCGCTCAGGGCCGTATTTCTGGATCTGACCGAAGCGGATCTGGTTCATGTACGAGTTGTTGCCGACCACTCCCACAAACGGCAGGTCGAAGCGGATCATGGTCTCGAAATCCCACCCGGTGAGCGAGAATGCACCGTCGCCGAAGTAGCAGAGGACCTCACGTTCCGGCAGCGCGAGCTTGGACGCCATCGCGAAGCCGATCCCCACGCCGAGTGTCCCGAGCGGCCCGGGGTCCATCCACTGGCCCGGAAGGCGTGGCTGCACGACTCCGCCGGCGGTGGTGACGACGTCGCCCCCGTCGCCGATGTAGACGGTGTTGTCGGTCAGGAACTGGTTGAGCTCGTGGGCCAGGCGGAGCGGATGGATCGGCGAGGCGTCCGACAGGAGCTTGGGGAGCCGGGCCGCTTCCAGCCGCTCCTCCTCGGAGCGCAACTCCTCGAGCCACACCTTGCGGTCGGCCGCCCCGTTGCGGGACCGGCCCGACGCCGCCTGGGTGATCGCGGCCATCACGGCGCCGACATCTCCGACGAGCCCCAAGTCGACGTCCCGGTTCTTGCCGACGGTGCGGTAGTCGAGATCGACCTGGATCACCGTGGCGCCTGCCGGCAGCCGCTTGCCGTAGGACATGCGGAAGTCGAACGGCGTGCCGACGATCACGATCACATCCGCGTGCTCGAAGGCGTAGCGCCGGGTCTGGTGGAAGTGGTGGGGGTCCCCGGGCGGGAACGTGCCCCGGCCGGCGCCGTTCATGAACGCGGGGATGTTGAGGGTGCGGCACAACTCGGTGGCGGCGTCCGCCGCCCGGCAGGTCCAGACCTGCGTGCCGAGCAGGATGCAGGGCCGCTCGCTGCCCACGAGCAGGTCGCAGGCCCGCTCGATGTCGTCGGTGTCGCCGGCGCTGCGCGTCGAGGCGCGGTAGCGGCCGGGAACGGGGATCCTCGCCCTCGCCTCCGGCACCTTGCGGTCGAGCACGTCGCGGGGGATCTCCAGGTATACGGGCCCAGGTGCGCCGTGGTACGCCTCGCGGAATGCCATGGCGACCATGTCGGCGACGCGTTCGGTGGTCGGCACCGAGGCGGCGAACTTGGTGATCGGCCGGAGCATGTCCACGTGGGGGAGGTCCTGCAACGAGCCCATCCGGTGCTGGTCCCAGGCTCCTTGACCCCCGATGAGCAGCATCGGGCTCTCCGCCCGGAAGGCGTTGGCGACTCCCGTCACGGCGTCGGTCGTCCCCGGGCCTGCGGTCACGACGGCGCAGCCCGGTCGGCCCGTGACCCTGGCGTAGCCGTCCGCGGCGTGGGCAGCCACCTGCTCATGGCGCACATCGACGATCTTGATCCCCTCGTCGATGCACCCGTCGTAGATGTCGATGATGTGGCCGCCGCAGAGGGTGAAGATCGTGTCGATGCCCTCGGAGCGGAGGGCTCGGGCCACGAGGTGACCACCGGAGATCTCGCGTTCTGACAACTGTTCCCTCCCCGCTCGCCGAGGCCGGCTCACCGGTCTGGTAGGTGGCGTTATGTATACCACGGGTCCTTCCGGTTACCATACACCCTCCCGAGCAGCACGCAAGGGGCAGAACGCGCTCGCCGGTACCGCGCGCGCTCGCCGGTAGTGCGCGCGCTCGCCGGTAGTGCGCGCCTTGGCGACCAGATGCCAGCGCCTGTGCGCGCGGTCTCTCCGGCTGCGCGCAGAGAGACCATGTTCACCGCTGACTTGGGCGCCCATGTACCGATTTCCCGGTTCGCGGGCCGGCGGAAACGGCCCGACCCCGCCGGCCCGATCCAATCAGGCGTCGTAGTAGCCGGAGTGGATGTAGACGCAGGGGACGCCCTCGGCGTGGAACATGGCCACGTTGCGGCGGTCGTCCTCGAGTGCCAACCGCGGTTGGAGCCCGGCCGCCCGCAGCTCGTCGACGGACCGGCGCTTGAACTCCCGGGCGGCGCTGTAGTTGCCGAGGTCCCGCATGACGAGCAGGTCCCACCGCAACCTGTACCGCTCGAGCCAGGCGTGCGTCTGGGGCTGCACGCGCGACGGCCGGGCGGTCAGCAGCACGATCAGCAGTGACCGGTCCAGCAGGTCGAGGAGGCGGGCGACCTCCTCGATCAGCGGGTCGTCGCCGACGGCGTCGAAGAACGCCTCCCAGTCCCGCCGCGGCGCCTCCAGGTAGTGCTGGCGGCTGGCGGCGTCGGAGAGCACGCCGTCGACGTCGAAGATGACAGCGGGCCCGGTGCACGCCTCGCCCTGCCGCCACCACCAGTTCTCGCTCACACCCGAGCGCTCACATGCCGAAGCCAACAGGAAGAAAGTCCTCGCCCGGTCCTCCGGACCGTCTCCACGGGTCTACCCTCGGTGGCAAGTGCCCTCTCCCGGGTCCTGCTCTCGCTGTCCATGGCCGAAACCCTCCCCCATCCAGCGGCACCGGCCCTGGAAGTGCGCGTTCCCGTCGGGGGCGGTGCCCTCGTGGTGGCCGATCTCCACTTGGAGCGAGAGCCGGCTCCGGGGCATGTGGCGGCGCTCGGCGAGCTCGTTTCGACCCTGCAGTCTTGGTCTGGCCCGGGCGCCCTGGTGCTCGCCGGCAACACCTTCGCTGCGTGCTCCGGCCCGGGCCCGTCGGTCGACGCCGTGCTGGCCGACCATCGCCGGCTCACGGCGGCCGTCCGGGCCTGGGGGCAGGCAGCCGACCGGCGGGTGGTGCTGCTCCCCGGCGACCGCGACACGTTCCTCGGGTGGTCGGAGCCTTGCCGGCGATCGGTCGCATCGGTGCTGGGTGCCGACGTGGCGCGCGCCGTCGATCTCGTCATGGGCACCGGCAGTGGGGAGAAGCGGGTACGGGTCGAGAGCGGCCAGGACTTCGACGACCTGGCCGCCGTCGCCGATCCCTGCAACCCGGCGTCGACCCCGCTGGTCTGGCACCTCCGCCAGGAGGTCATCCCATCGATCCGCGAGCAGCAGCCCGGCGCTCGCCGCGGGCGCGGGCGGGACTGGCTCGACGGGATGGACCTGCTGGACGATCCCGCGACGTTTCCCCGGTTCGTGGCATCCCGGCTCACCTACCGGATGCTCGGCCGGCGCGCCTGGCTGCTGGTGCTGCCGGTGGTCGCCGCTGTGCTCCTGCACATGCCCGCGTGGCTGGTGGCCACGGCCCACGGCATCACGCACCACTCCCCCCGCCTGGCGCTGATCGCCTTCGCCACGCTCGTGGAACTGGTGCTGCTCGCCGCCATCGGCGCCGCCGCCCTCCGCCGTACGTGGCGGGCGCTCGCCGGCGTGTCGCTCGGTTCGGCCCAGCGAGAACCCAACCGGGCAGCCCGGGACCGTGCCCGGAAGCTGATCGCCGAGGGCTACCACGGACTCGTCACCGGGCACACGTGCCGCCCCGAGCTGACCGATCTCAACGCCGGGTTCTACGCCAACCCGGGCTCCGTCGCCGACGTCGTGACCGAACACCGGCCGCGCCTGCCGGGCCTCGGGCTCCCGCCGGCGTTCCTCCCCCATCGTCAGGTCTCCTGGCTGGAGCTCGAGGCGGGCTCCGAGCTCCACGCCCGGCTGCTCGTCGCCCGCGCCCCGATGCCGGGCGCAAGCCTCGGGGAACGGCTTGCGACCTGCCGCCCTGCGGCTGTCGGCGGCCAGGACCTCGGCCCGCAACTCGTGGCTGCGTTCCCGCTGGGTGAGAGCTGGCCGGTCGAGCCGAGCGGGCAGCTGCGCCGCCGCCGGGTGCGGCGGCTCTCTGCCCTCTTCGTGGCCGCCACCGGCTTCGTCTCCCTGGTCTCCGCACTGTCCGAGCCCCTCCGCGATCGTCTCAACGCCCTTCGCGCCGTCGTCCCGATACTCGTTCCCGAGGCGGCAGCCGCACTGACGGCACTTGCCGCCGTGGCGCTCTTCGTCCTGGCCAGGGGGATCCGCCGCGGGCAGCGCAGGGCATGGGTGGTGACCCAGGCGATCCTGCTGCTGACCGTGGTGACCAACCTGGTGAAGGGCGTCGACTACGAGGAAGGGTTCATAGCTCTCGCCGTCGTGGTCTACCTCTGGGTGAACCGTGCGGCTTTCCATGCCGCCACCGACCATCCCCGCCTCCGCCGGGACGTCCTGCGCTGGCTGGCCGTCACGGCGCTCACCGTCGCCGCCGGCACCATGGGGATCGAGTTGGGCACAGCGATCCGTAGCATGGCGGTGCGGGAGGCACTGCGCCACGGGCGGCACCTGACGGCGTTCGCCATCAGCTGGTGGGGGGCGCTCCAGGCGACGGTCGAGCGCATGGTGGGCATCTACCAGGTGTTCCTGCCGAGGGCGCTCGGCCGGTTCTTCGACCCTGCCCTCGTCGCCGCGTGCTGCGGGCTGGCCGTCCTCCTGCTCGCCATCATCTTCCGTCCGGTCGTGCACCGCCGGCTGCACGGGATCGTCCCCGCCGACGAGGGTCTCGCTCGGGCCCGCGCCCTCGTGGAGCGCTACGGCTCGGGAACGCTCGACTACTTCGCCCTCCGCCCGGACAAGCAGTTCTTCTTCTGGGGTGAC
>JAJZJY010000310.1 GCA_021809885.1 Actinomycetes bacterium | reverse complement strand
GGAACCAGGTGGGTCACGAGCTGGTGGCCGTAGAGGTCCCAGTCGACCCAGGTGTCGGACTCACGGCCTTGCGGGCAGCCGAGGACCCCACCGTAGAAGCGCCGCGCCGCCGCCAGGTCGTCCACCGCGACCGCCAGGTGGAAGCGGGTCACGCCTTGCCTACCAGCAGTTCGAGCACGGCGCCGGTGTCGGTCAGGTCGGCGAGGGTCGCGTCCGCGCCGAGCTCCTCGAGCTCTTCGACGGCAAAGGTCCCCGTGCCCACCAGCAGGCACCGAACTCCTCCGGCGCGCGCGCAGTCGAGATCCCGGGGCGTGTCGCCGATGACCCATGTGGCGTCGGAGGGCACCTCGGCGCCGAATCGTTCCGTGGCCCGCTTGCGCGCCAGGGGCACGAGGGCGTTGCGGTCGATGTCGTCGCTGCCGTAGGCGCCGAGGTCGAGGTCGACGAGGCGGTCGAGGCCGAGGGCGGTGAGCTTCACCTGGGCGTTGGGGCGCAGGTTCCCGGTCAGGCAGCCCGACGCGACGTCCTGCCGGGTAGCGAGCTGCTCCAGCAGCTCCGGGATCCCCGGGCAGGCGCTGCCGAGCTCGCTGATCCGGTCGGCGGCCTCCGCCAGCCGGGTGACGAGGCGGTCGAGGACGGCGTCGACGGTCGCCTCGTCCGGCTCGATGCCGAGCAGCCCGAGCTGTTCGTGGACGATGAGAGGGTCGGTCTTGCCGCTCATGCGGACCCGCCCCGGCGGGACCTCGCCGAGCACGTCGTCGATCGCCAGGTCGAAGGCGTCGGCGCCCACCGAGCCGGCCTGGAGCAGGGTGCCGTCGATGTCCCACAACAGCAGACGGCGCACCACTGGGAGAAGGTTAGCTTGGGTCCCGTGGAGATCACGCCCGTGCGCATCACCGAGACCGACGAGTGGCGGGCGCTGGCCCAGCACCAGCGGACCCTTGCCAACGTCCACCTGCGGGACCTGTTCGCCGACGACCCGACGCGGGGTGAATCCCTCAGCGTGGACGGCGGCGACCTGCACCTCGACTACTCGAAGAACCGGCTCACGGCCGAGACGGTGCACCTCCTCGCTGCCGTGGCCCGGCGGGCTGGCCTGCGCGAGCGCATCGACGCGATGTTCGCGGGCGAGCACATCAACGTGACGGAGGACCGGGCGGTCCTCCATGTGGCGCTGCGGGCGCCGGCGGGGGCGAGGATCACCACCGACGGCCGCGACGTGGTACCTGACGTGCACGCGGTCCTGCAGAAGATGGAGGCTTTTTCCGGAGCCGTCCGCAACGGTGAATGGCGGGGGCAGACCGGAAAGCGGATCCGCGCCGTGGTCAACATAGGGATCGGCGGCTCGGATCTCGGCCCCAAGATGGCGTACGAAGCGTTGCGGGACCGCGCCGACCGGAACATCACGTTCCGCTTCGTCTCGAACGTCGACGGCAGTGACATATGGGAGGCGACCTGCGACCTCGATCCGGCCGAGACGCTCTTCGTCGTCAGCTCGAAGACCTTCACGACCCTCGAGACGATCAACAACGCGACGACGGCCCGGGACTGGCTGCTGCGCGGGCTGGGGGACCGGGCGGCGGTGGCCAGGCACTTCGTGGCGGTGTCGACCAATGCGGGGAAGGTGCGGGAGTTCGGGATCGACACCGCCAACATGTTCGAGTTCTGGGACTGGGTGGGCGGCCGGTATTCCTATGATTCGGCCATCGGGCTCTCGCTCATGATCGCCATCGGCCCGGCGGCGTTCCGTGAGATGCTCGACGGTTTCCGGCTCGTCGACGAGCATTTCCGCTCGGCTCCGTTCGAGCGGAACCTGCCGGCGCTGATGGGGCTCATCGGCGTCTGGTACTACGACCTGTGGGGTGCCGAAACGCAGGTGGTCCTGCCCTACAACCACTATTTGGCGCGTTTCCCCGATTATCTCCAACAACTCGAGATGGAGAGCAACGGCAAGTCGGTGACGTTGGCCGGGGACCCGGTGGACCTCCCGACCGGCCCGGTGGTGTGGGGGACGCCGGGCACCAACGGCCAGCACGCCTACTACCAGCTGATCCACCAGGGCACCCGCCTGATCCCCGCCGACTTCATCGGGTTCCTGCACCCCAACCACCGGGTCGGCGACCACCACGACCTGTTGATGGCCAACTTCTTCGCCCAGACCGAGGCGTTGGCATTCGGCAAGACCAGAGCCGAGGTCGAGGCGGAGGGGGTTCCCGCCGGCCAGGTAGCCGCCCGCACCTTCCCGGGCAACCGACCGACCAACACGATCCTCGCGCCGGCCCTCACCCCCCGGGTGCTGGGCGAGCTCGTCGCCGCCTACGAGCACCGGGTGCTCACCCAGGGGGTCATCTGGGGGATCGACAGCTTCGATCAGTGGGGCGTCGAACTGGGCAAGGCGCTGGCGCAACGGATCGTGCCGGAGCTGACGGCCGAGTCGGCGCCGGTGCTCGGCCACGACAGCTCCACCAACGCCCTCATCCGGCGGTACCGGGCAGCGCGAGGTTGAAGCGGCGGTTCAGTGGGGCACGGCGCCGGCGGCAGGGCGGTCGTTGATCGGTCCGGTGCGATCCGACAGCGGGCGGGCGTCGTGGCCGCAGTGGCAGGCGAGGATCTCGGCACAGATGGCGAGGGCCACCTCCGGCGCGCTGCGCCCTCCGAGGTCGAGTCCGATCGGGCGGTGGATGCGGTCGAGCTGCGCATCGCTGACCCCGCGGGCTCGTAGGCGCTCGGAGCGTCGCGACTGCGTGGCGCGAGAACCCATGGCGCCGACGTAGGGCAGCCCGGCGTCCAGGCCGGCGGCTAGCGCAGGCGCGTCGACGTGCGGGTCGTGGGAGAGCACCACGAGGGCTGCCGATCCGCCGGCCCAGGCGAAGGCCTCCGCCAGTGCCGGCCAGTCGCCGTGGGGCTGGGGGCGGTTGTCGACGGCGGTGGCGTCCCAGCCGAGCAGGCGGCCCTGGGCGCTCAGCGTGTCCACCAGGTCCCCGGTGCCGACTACCACCAGCCGGGGGGCCGGCACCCACGCCTCGACCAGCACGGTGCCGGCCGGGTCCTCGACGCGGCGCGTGGCGCTGTGGCCGGAGCGGAGAAGGTGGACGGCCTCGGCGACGGCGACCGGTGCCGGTGGCGCGACGGCACCCCAGATGCGTCCGTCGGCGGCCACGACCTGCGAGGCGGGCGAGCGGCCGGGTCCTTCGATGCGGGTGAGCAGCACCGCCGGCGTCCGGGACCCGAGCAGCTCCCACAGCGCGGCGGGGATGGTGGCGGTGGTCTGGAGCAGCAGCTCGGCTCGTCCGCCGCAGGACAGGCCGGCCTCCTCCACGGCCGACCCGTGGATCTCCACCACGGCCGATCCCAGGGCGGGCGGGACGCCGGGGCGGAGCAGCGGGCTGGCTGCCTCCCGCAACCGGGCGGCGCCGGCGACGCCGAACAGCTGCCCGTGACGGACGCCCTCCTCGTCGACGATGACCACTTCGTCGCCGGGCCACGTCGAGAAGCCCTGGATGTCGACAACCCTGGCGGTCACCGTCGGCCGTTCGCCGGCGCTGAGCATGGCCCGGGCGAGATCGGCGAGCGTGTCTGTCATCGCCTGTTGTGCACCCGCCACCACCAGGAGGGCCCGTTACCCGGCGGTCACGGCGAAGCGGGCGGGTGTGCCGATCAGCCGACGCGACAGCGGTGCCGCGACGCTGGCCGCCCACTCCACGTCGTGGAGCCGTTCCAGCCACGGATCGGGCCAGCCGGCGGCGGTCACGGTCTCCACTACCGCCGCCGGCGTCGTGCCGGCGCCGAGCGGGAGGGCGGCGAGCACCTCCTCGGGGTACTCGCCGTGGTGGCCGCCCGTCCTGCCCTGCGCGCGACCGAGGAGCCTGCTCGCCACGGCCCGCGCCTGCTGTAGCGGGTCGCCCCGGCCCCAGCGGCCTTCGAACAGCACGAGCCGCCCCATCGGTGCCACCGCCCGCCACGCCCGCAGCGTGCCGACCGGGTCGGGGAGGGTCCAGAGCAGGTGGCGCTCCATTACAGCATCGAATGGCCCTTCCGGCGGGCGGTCTGCACGGCCTTCCACGATCTCGATGCCGAGGCCCTCGGCGTTGGCTCGTGCTTCGAGCCGGGTGAGCATCGCCGGCGAGATGTCGAGGGCTGTCACCTTGTGACCCTGGCGGGCAGCGAGCAAGGACAGGAAGCCGGTGCCGGCCCCGCAGTCGAGGATCCGTGCCGGCGGCCGGGGCAGGAGCCGGGCCAGTGTCGCCGCCCAGGCGGACAGCTCACCTGCATCGGTCGGGCGGTGGTTGGGGGCCTCGTCGTAGACGGCGGCGTCCGCGTCCCAGAACCGCCGGATCTGGTCGTGGATGTCCATTGGCGCCAGCCTAGGACGGGGCCTCAGCTGTGGTGTCCCGGCTCGTGGCCCGAGTGGCCGGCTGCCTCGAGCTGGAAGGTGGAGTGCTCGACGTCGAAGTGGCCGGCGAGGCACGCCTGGAGCCGGTCGAGCAGCACCGGCGCGCCGCCGCCGGCGAAGCACTCGTCGGCCACGACCACATGCGCTGAGAGCGCCGGCAGGTCGGAGTTGAGCGTCCAGGCGTGCAGGTCGTGTACCTCGCGCACGTCGGGGACCGACAGCAGGTGAGTCCTGACGGCGTCGAGATCGACGCCCTCCGGCGTCGCCTCGAGCAGGATGCGGCCGCTGCTGCGCAGGAGTGGCCAGGCGGCGCGGAGCATGAGGCCCACGACCAGCAGGGAGGCGATCGGGTCGGCCCGGCGGAAGCCGGTGGCGAGGATCACCACGCCGGCGGCGAGCGTCCCGCCAAACGCCCAGCCGTCGGTCACCAGGTGGGCATGGGCGCCGGCGACGTCGAGGCGCTCCCGGTCCGCCCGCGCCACCAGCCATGTGGCGATGCCGTTCACGACCAGACCGGTGCTCGCCACGATCACCAGCGCTGCCCCGTCCACGGGCACGGGCCGGACGAGCCGTTCGCCGGCGCCGACGAGGACGGCGGCCGCCACCGCCACGAGGGACAGGCCGTTGAGCGCGCCCGAGAGGATCTCGGCGCGCTGGAAACCCCACGTCATCCTGCCCGTCGCCGGGCGGCGGGCGAGGCGCGCGGCCCACACAGCGGCGGCGAGGGCGCCGGCATCGGTGAGCATGTGGCCGGCGTCGGCGAACAGGGCCATCGAACCACTCACGGCAGCGACCGCCACCTCGGCTGCCATGAGCGCCAGGATCAGGCATAGCGCGGCGACGAGGAGGCGGCTGTCCGCGTCCCTGGAGCCGTGGTGGTGCCCGCCGTGGCGGTGCCCCCGTTGTGCCGCCCGAGCCTGGGCCGGGGCCGGCGGCTGGTCGAGGTTGGCGGTGTGGGTCACCGCCCATCCTCCAGGTGGCGACCCCGAGGCATCCCCCGCGACGTGGCCGGTGGCGGCGCAGTCCTCGGATGCCGGTCGGGCGGAAGCCATGGCGGTGCTTCGAGGGTACCGGCCGGCGCCGCCACGGCGATCCGGCCCGCCGGGGGTGGGGTGAGCTGGGTCAGGCGGCCAAGGGCAGCTCAAGAGGTATATATCCCTCTGTATCGCTCACGGACAAGTGATACATAGGCGTTTCCAGAAGGCATATCGCGTCCTTCGGGCACCAACCGCGCGCGGTCAGGCGAACTGCGCGCACAGGCAGCGGTGTGCGGTCGTAGCTGCGCGCAGTTCGCTCGGCTGCGCGCGGTTCGGTCACCGACGATCGGCGACGCCGCCGGCGTTGGCGGCCGGCGGAGGCGCCACCGTTGGCGGCCGGCGGAGCCCGCCCTGTACAGGGCTCGCCGCCGGCGATGGCAGCCGCTCAGACCCTGCCTGCCGTGTGGGACGCCCACGTGCTCTGCCCGGGATGGCGGTAGATGACGAAGTTGCCGTCGT
>JAJZJY010000309.1 GCA_021809885.1 Actinomycetes bacterium | reverse complement strand
CTCCGGGCCGGGGAGGCGGTGCGTTGGCGCGCGCCGGGCTACCGCCGCTGGCGCCCGGGGACCGTCAGCCACCGGGAGCGTGACGGCAGCGTCACCATCCGGGATGACCGAGGCGCCGCCCGCAGCCTGCCCGTGGAAGGGATCGAGGTGAGCGTCACCGGCCCCCGGGGCAGGCGAGGCTGGGAACCCCTCACCTCCCGGGCCGTCCGGAGCGAGCAGCTCCGCCTGTTCCCTCCTGAGTGACGGGGCGGGCTCGGGGCAGCGGTGCTGTGATCGCCGCTACGCCAACTGGACCACGGCAACCCGAAGTACTCCCCGATCGCAGCGGGCCAACCCCTCCCGGAAGGGCCAGAGGAGCCGGGAGGACGGAAGATCCAGAGGGATCGGCAGGGTCGGCAACGGGCCGTCGCCATCGCGTTGTTCGGGCAGTTGGCCGCGATAATCGCAGACAACTGCCCGAACAACGCGCCCGAGCCCGCCTCTGGTTCCGGTGTGGACCGACACGTCCCATCCGACTGGGCGCCCGCGCCACGCTCAGGCGCTCGCCGGGGATCGATGTGGTGTGCCCATGCATGCCTACGTGCGTGACAGTCCCCAAACGCGAACCACCAGGTGGAGCGCCACATCGACCCCAGCGATCCTGCGATCGGGGGAAGTTCGGGCCAATGGAGGTCAATGGGGGGCCAGCTCACGTATGGCGGTGCGCTGGTCGACGCCGGCGAGCGGCAGGAGCGCGAGCGCCGGCGTCGTCACGCCATTGGCGACGTAACGGCCGATCTGGTCACGCACGGATGCTGCCGAGCCGTGAAGCACGAGGGAGTCGACGACGTCGTCGGGGATGGCCGCCGCCGCCGCTCCGCGGTCGCCGGCGGCCCACGCGTCCCACATCCCCCGCAGGGCGGCCCCGCGGCCGAGCCACTCGTGGAAGGCGCCGTAGACGGGGACGTTGAGGTATGCGGCGATCAGTCGCCTGGCCTGGTGGCGGACGGTGCCGGTGTCCTCCGAGGGGCAGACATAGATCCGTGCGACGACTTCACGGCCGGGTCCGACCTCGGCGACAGCTCTCGGGACGTCGTCGGCCGCGAGCCAGTTGATGATGACGCCGTCCGCTTCTCGACCGGCGAGGCGGAGCATGCCGGGACGCAGGGCCGCGACGAGGATGGGGGGCGGCACCGCCGGCGGCCTGCCGAGCCGGAAGCCCCGCACGGTGAAGGTCTCGTACTCGTCGTCGACCCGCTCGCCGGCGAGGGCCCGGCGCAGGAACCGGACGAGATCGCGGGTGCGTTGGTAGGGCTTGTCGAACTCCAGGCCGTTCCATCGTTGGACGATCACGTTGGAGGAGGTTCCCACGCCGAGGGCGAACCGCCCAGGCGCCGCTTCCGCCATGGCGGCCGCCGACTGCGCCACCAGCGCCGGGCCCCGGGTGAACGACGGGACGATCGCCGTCCCCAGGCGCAACGTCGGCTCCCATGCGGCGGCGAGCGCGAGGGGGGTGAAGGCGTCGGTGCCGTCGACTTCGGCGGACCACACGTCGGTGTATCCGAGCCGGGCGATCTCCTCGAACCAGCTCCGATGCTCAGCCAGCGCTACGCCGTCGAAGGGGATCGTGATGCCGTAGGACACGGCGGCGGATGCTACCGCCGGAGGGGGTCGCGCTCGGGGGTAACGGGCACAGCCACGTGTCCGGGCGGACGAGCTCAGGCGGCCGAGGAGCGTGCCACGGCAGCGGCCAGCGCCCGCCGCGCCTGCTCGACACCGCGCCTACCGATCTCGCAGGTCCGCTGACTGGTATCAGGGGTCCAGGGGTGTACGGCGTCGGCAAGCAGCGGCGCGGATGTTGCCGCACCCCGCGGGGACGTCGCCTCGTCGGGATCGAGGAGGCGGAGCTGGATCACCATGCCTCTCATTCTCCTCAGGAGGTGTGACACTCACTCCCGCAATCCCCTGTTGCTCGTCGCACCGATCGCCCACGATCCCCGCTGCCCGCCGCCGGTAGGCTCCGCCCATGCCGGGGGTCACGCCTCGCCGCCGGGACGACCATCGGGCGCCAGCGCCGATGACCTCTCTCGTGGCCGCTCCATGACGCCGCTGGCCAACGCGCTCGGCGGGGATGCCGGCACCCGTTTCCTCATCGTCACATGCGACGAGCTGGGCGTCACCCACGCCCACAACACGGGCGTGTACGAGGCCCTGCGAGGCGGCCTGGCAACCTCGGCCGGTCTCGTCATCCCAGGGCCCTGGGCCCGCGAGGCGGCGGCGCGCTACAGAGGTGAGGACGTCGGCGTCCACCTCACCCTCAACGCCGAGTACGACCTCCTCCGTTGGGGACCGATCACCCACTGCCCTTCCCTGCTGGACGGCGACGGAGGGTTCCCACGCACCCTCGAGGACCTCTGGGACCACGGAGACACCGAGGAGGTCCGCCGGGAATGCCGGGCGCAGGTGGAGCGGGCTGTCTACTGGGGGTTCGACATCAGCCACCTGAGCGCTCACCTCGGCGCGCTCGAGCTGCGACCGGAGTTCTTCGATGTCGCGCTGGACATGGCGACGGACTTCGGGCTTCCCCTCCGGCTGCCGCCGGCGAGCGCAGAGCGAGCCGTCGGGTTCCGCTTCCGTGGCCTGGCCGCCGATGAGGGCGTGCTCAGCCCTGACGACGTGGTACGGGTGCCCCGCAACCGCAGCGCACGCTTCGCCCTGGAGGAGCTGCTCGTCGACCTCCCGCCCGGGGTCACGGAGATCGTGCTCCGGCCGGCGACGGACTCCCCCGACCTCCGCTCGGTCGCGCCTGACTGGCCAGCCCGGGTCGAGGATCTCGACCTGGCCCTGACAGGCGGCTCCTTGCGCGCCCTCGTCCGCCGGGCGGGAGTCACCCTGATCGGCTGGAGGCACCTGCGCGACGCGCAGCGCGCCGGCAAGCGCTGAGGCGCAACCCGACCCACCTATGGCAACTCTTCACATGGGTCCGGCGAGGGAGCCAGCCGATGGGCTCGGGGTGGGCTGGCCGTCGTAGGCTTCCGCCACCCGCCCATCCCACCGCTGGAGGAAAGATGCCTAGCCGTCTCGTCGAGCACGCCCACCGGATCGGCCGCCGGGCCGCCGCCGTCGGGCTCGTCGTGGCGACCGCCTTGCTCCTGGGGGCATGCAGCGCTCCATGGACCGCACCCGCCAGCAGCCAACCGACGCCGACGACCACCACCCAGTCCTTGACGACGGTGCCGGGCGTATCCGGGTTGAGCGGCGCCGTGACCAACAGCGGCGCATTCAACCCCAGCGCGTCTCGTCGCCACACCGGGGGGACGTCGGGCTCGTAGCGGATTCAGCCCCCGATCGATGTCACTGCCGGGGCGCGCCCGCAGCCCCGGTACCGGCACCCGCACCGGCACCGGCACCGGGCTGGATGCACAGACGCTGCGCCAGGCGCTCCAGCCCGGCGACGCGGCTGCCTTTCACGAGGATCGCGTCCCCCGGCCCCAGGCCGCCGAGCGCCCCGACAGCCGCCTCGACGTCGTCCACCGGCGTCACACCGTACGCCGGGGTGCCGACCGCCACCAGCTCCACTCCGAGCTGCGTGGCGAGCGCAGCGACCGCCCGGTGCTCGTCGGCGAACTCTGACCCGAGCTCGGCCATCTCACCGAGTACGGCGACACGCCGGCGTGCCGGCAAGCGAGCCAGCGCGTGCAACGCCGCCGCGACCGACACCGGATTGGCGTTGTAAGCGTCGTTGATGACCTGCGCTCCACTGGCTGTCCGGGCCAACTCCATGCGCCAGTGCGAAACCGCCGATGCGGCCAGCCCTGAGACGACCGCCTCCAACGGCGTGCCACAGGCCAGTCCGGCGGCGGCGGCGGCGAGGGCGTTGCCGACCTGATGGGCCCCGCGTGTGCCGAGCAACACCTCGGTGTCCCCCCAAGGCGAGCGCAGGCGGAATCGTGGCCTGAGGTCGTCGCCGAGACAGATGTCATCGGCGACCACATCGGCGTCCTGCCTTCCCAACGCCGAGTACCTGAGGACGCGCGCCGTCGTCCGCGTGGCCATGGCGCTCACCCGAGGGTCGTCGGCGTTGAGCACGGTGGTGCCGTCCGGGGGGACGGCGTCGACGAGCTCGGCCTTCGCTCGCGCGATCTGCTCGAGGCCGCCCAGCAGTTGGGTGTGGACGGCCGCCACGGCGGTCACCACGGCGATGGTCGGGCGGGTGACGTCGCACAGCAGCGCTATGTGCCCGATGCCCCTTGCGCCCATTTCGACAACTGCCACTTCCGTGTCCTCGGCGGCGTTGGCCAGGGTGAGCGGGACGCCGAGCTCGTTGTTGAACGATTGCTCACTCGCCGCGACCCGCCACGTCGTGGCCAGGACACCTGCCAGGAAGTCCTTGGTGGACGTCTTGCCCACCGAGCCGGTGATCCCGACGACCGGGCCTGGCAGCCGCCGGCGGGCGGCCCGGCCCAGGTCGAGCAACGCCGCCCCGGTGTCGGCGACGGCGACCGCCGTCCCCGGCGGGAGGCAGGATGTGCTCGGGTGTCCCGACTCCACCAGGCAGCCGGCGGCACCTGCAGAGACCGCGTCGGTCAAGAAGTCGTGCCCGTCTCGGGTCGCGCGGATAGGCACGAAGAGGGCGCCGGAGGGGAGGTGGCGCGAGTCGGTGCCCACGCCGCTGAACACCGTGGCCGGCGATCCGGCCAGGAGTTGCCCTGCGGTGGCGGCCAGGACGTCGGGAAGGGACCAGCGCATCCGTCCGCGAACCCGTCAGCGCATCCGTCAGCCACAGGCCAGGCTGCTGCGCCAGCGAGCGAACGCCGGCGTGGCCGTCGCCGCGAGCACAGCCAGCAGCAGCCGGTTGTCGCCGGCTGTCTTCAGCCGTCCCTGCATGTAGGCGACGCTCGGGGTCAGCTGGCCCAGCGCGACGGCGCCGGCCTCCTCAGCCGCCAGGGTGAGTGTCAGGTCGGCGACCGCCGGAGGGCTGTCCCGGACATCCACGGGCCGGCCGTCCGCCCAGACCGTCGCGCTCACCCGGTCGCCTTCTGGCTGCCCAGGGAGCACGAGCACGACGGTGCCACTGGCCCCCGGCGCGCCGGGCAGCTCCGAGCCGAGGGCGACTGCTTGTCGCAATGCCTCCGCGATCATCGGGCCCGAGCGTAGGCGTTCAGGTCAGTCCCGGGCGCTGGCACCGGCGCCGGCGACCGGACTCCGGCCGCGGTCTGATCGCACCTCGCCGTCCCTGCTGCGAAGTCCCGCGAACAAGTCCGTCCCACCGTCACCGGCCGGCGTCACGCGGCTGCGGAGGAGCTGGTAGTCGTCGATCGGGTAGATCCCGTCGGCGACATCCGGCGGCAGGCCAAACCAGTGCGGCGAGTTGGGATCGACCTGCGTCCGGTGGGCGAGCAGGCCCAACCGGCGAACCTCGGTGTAGCCGGTGACGTCGATGCGCGTCGGGGGTACTGCGCCAGCGGCTGGCTCCTCCGGGGTGGCGAGCAAGCGGGTGAGGTACTCTCCCTCGAAGGGAGATTCCAGCCCAAACTCGAGGAACTTGTCGTGGATGGCCCGCATCCGCTGAGTGGACCAGCCGTTCGCGTACAGGCGGGCTGGCGCCCAGGGATCACCGGCGCCGGGGTACCGGTCCGGGTCGGCGGCCGCCTCGAAGGCGTGGATGGAGATCTCGTGGACGCGCAGGTGGTCCGGGTGCAGGTAGCCCGATTGGTCCTCGGGATAGGTGACCATGACCTGTGGCCGGACCCGGCGGATAACCGCCACGAGCCGCCCGACAGCCTCGTCGAGCCCAGCGCGGGAGAAGCTGCGCTGATCTGCATTGGCCGGGCTGTCGGGCATCCCCGAGTCGCGGTAGCCGAGCCAGACGACCTCGTCGTAGCCGATCACCTGCGCCGCTTCGGCAAGCTCGGCCCGGCGGAGCT
>JAJZJY010000308.1 GCA_021809885.1 Actinomycetes bacterium | reverse complement strand
AGTGGGTGATCCCGGTCCGCTTCACGCAGGTCGGAAGCTGGCGGGCAGGCTGAGATCCGCGGGACCCCGGGATCCGTAACCTTGCTCTTTCGTGCGCTCGATCAATTCGAGCGCTGAGAGTCACAACCGGTGACACCGTTCAGACGACGGAGAGGCCCACGGCGCCTCAACGCGTGCTCGACGTGGGCAACCTCAGCCCTCGAGCGCGCGACGTACGCGAGGCGTCCCTGGTCGAGCACGACGAGCTCGGCCACAGCAGGCTCGTCGTGAAGTGGGTTCTCGACAACCGCCTGCCGATGCGGGATGAGGCGACCGCACGAGTCCGCCGTCTCTTGGAACAGCTCGCTGAGGAGGGCAAGCCATGAAAGTCACCGGGATCACGGCCAGCAACCGCAAGCGATTCTTCGAGGCGGTACGAGAGTGGTCGGGTGGTGTCGCTTCGCGGACGCCGGCGTTACGCCAACGGGTCTTTCGAGCTGCGCCTGGAAGTCACGCGGCGTAGGGATACCGGTTGCGCCAGTCGGCGCGCACGGGCCGGAGAGCCCGTCCGTCAGGGCGAGCAGGGCGTCGGGTCGTACGGGGGCGTCGTGTCGAGCTCGGCGATCGAGTACGCGTTCGCCGGCTGGCTGGCACCTCCAGCGCCGCTCGTGGTGGGGATCGACGGGCTGACCGACGTTGGCGGCGGCTCTGGCTGGAGTGTCTGGTTGGGCGGCGGCGTCGTCGGCGTCGTGAGCTCGGTGCCGAAGATGCTGACGAGGAGCTGCTGCGCCGCCGGCTGGTTCACGAAGAGCGAGTCTCCGTAGCCCGGCACGTTGCCGCCTGTGATGGCCGGCAACGTATAGCTCTTTATCGAGCCGGGTGTGATCGAGTGGAACGACTCGGCAAGGTTGACCATCTCTCCGAGCGAGAATGTCTTGTCCACCACGATCCCCTGCGGCAGCGAACCGAGGAAGGCGTTGATCTGCAAAGGGTTCAACTTGGACTTGGCGGTGTCCACCAGCGCCTTCAAGAACGAGTCCTCTCGCCTGATGCGAGCAAGGTCTCCCAGTGGTGTCAGATGCCACTGGCCTGTCTCGAAGTATTGGAAGTCCTGGCTGCGAACCACCGCGAGCGCCTGCGTGCCGTTCAAGAGCTGACAGCCGGGGGTCGGGATATCGAGACCCGAGTACGCGTCCTTGGAGGGGTACTTGAAGTCCATGTAGATGCCGCCGAGCGCGTTCACCGCGTTCTTGAACCCCGCGAAGTTGACCTGCACGACATGGTTGATCGGGATCCCGAAGTTGTCCTGGATCGTCTGGACCAGTGCTGTCGGTCCGTCGTTGTAGGCGGCGTTCAGCTTGGCGAACTGGCCGAACTGTGTCCGCAACGTCCCGCTCATCTGCGCCAGCGTTGTCTGAGGCAGCGACAGAATGGTGATCTTCTTGGTCGCAGGGACGACGTGGAAGACCATGGTGACGTCGCTGCGCTGGCCGCCGACCGTTGTCACCGTTCCCACTCCTGTGGCCGCCTTTACACCGGCCCGGGAGTCCGAGCCGATGACGAGCATGTTGAACGGCGCGCCGACCGCCACGGTGTGCTCAGCCGCGATCCGGACCTTCTTGATCTGGTCGTAGCGGTAGCGCAGGTAGGCGTAGCCCCCGCCGGCGAGGACGGCAGCGAGGACGACGAGCGCGATCAGCGGGACGAGGATCTTTCGCTTGCGCGACCAGCGTCGGCGAGACCCCAAGTGACGGTCGTGCGCAGCGTCTCTTCGACGTGTGCCCATCGGAAAGAACGGTACCCATCGGCACGTTCGAAGTGTCGTCGGCCCACCCGGCAACGGGGGCGAACCGGCGCGCTCGCCAGGTTCGCTCCAGGTTCGCGCCAGGTTCGCGCCAGGAAGCCCCGTCAGGAAGGTTCGTCGGGAAGCCCCGTCTCGAAGCTTCGCGTCGGTTGGGCGAGGATCGAACCCAACCGGTTTTTCGAGTTGCGACTGGAAGTCGAGCGGCGTAAGGATGCTGGTTACGGCAGCCGGCGCGCACGGGCCGGCGAGACGAAGGAGAGCGATGGCATCTCGCCGATCCAGAGCTGAGCTGCCCGGCGGCGACGACGCGATCCTGGCCGACACGGGCCTCGTGCGCGCCGCCCGCTACCTCCAGCGAGGCGTCCCGACCGCCGACAGCCGAGAGCTGCACCGCCGCGGTGGGCGGCAGGCAGAGGAGTTCTACCGGGAGCGCTGGCGCCACGACAAGGTCGTGCGCTCCACCCACGGGGTCAACTGCACCGGGTCCTGCTCGTGGCAGGTGTACGTGAAAGACGGGATCATCACCTGGGAGACCCAGGCCGTCGACTACCCCTCGGTCGGGCCGGGCTCACCCGAGTACGAGCCGCGGGGCTGCCCTCGAGGGGCGTCGTTCTCCTGGTACACGTACTCTCCGGCGCGGGTGCGCTACCCCTACGTCCGAGGAGTCCTGCTCGAGGCGTTCCGCGCGGCCAAGGCGGCCAACGGCGAGGATCCGGTGGCCGCTTGGGCCGAGATCACCGGAGACCCCGGACGCGCGGCGGCCTACAAGTCTGCCCGGGGGCGGGGTGGCTTCGTCCGGGCCTCGTGGGCCGAGGTGCTCGAGCTGGTGGCCGCGGCGCACGTGCACACTGTCGCGGCCTACGGACCGGACCGCACCGCCGGGTTCACGGTGATCCCGGCCATGTCGATGGCCTCCTACGCGGCAGGGACCCGCTTCTACTCGCTCTTGGGCGGGACGATCCTGTCCTTCTACGACTGGTACGCGGACTTGCCACCCGCCTCCCCCCAGGTCTTCGGCGACCAGACCGACGTGCCCGAGTCGGCGGACTGGTGGAACGCCTCGTACCTGATCATCTGGGGGACGAACCTGCCGATCACCCGGACCCCCGACGCCCACTTCATGACCGAGGCCCGCTACCGGGGCCAGAAGGTGGTCGTGGTCTCCCCCGACTACTCGGACCACACGAAGTTCGCAGACGACTGGTTGGCAGCCAATCCGGGGACCGACGCCGCGCTGGCCATGGCGATGGGGCACGTGATGCTGGCCGAGTTCTACCGGGATCGCCAGGTGCCGCGATTCGAGCACTACGCGCGCACCTACACCGACCTCCCCTTCCTCGTGTCCCTGCGGCCTCGCGGCGACGGGTTCGTCCCCGACCACTTCCTCACCGCCGCGGACCTCGGCGGCGAGGCAGCGGTCCAGGAGCACGCCGAGTGGAAGACCGTGGTCCTCGACGAGGGGAGCGGGCTGCCGGTCGTCCCGAACGGCTCGATCGGCTTCCGCTGGGGCGAGTCGGGCAAGGGCCGCTGGAACCTCCAGCTCGAAGGCGTCCGACCCGCGCTCTCCTGCTACGGGCGACCCGGTGTCGAGCCGGTAGCGGTCGACGTGCCCCGATTCGACGTCGGCGACCAGGGGGGCGGGACCCTTCGGCGCGGGGTGCCCGCGATCCGGCTCGCAGGCCGGCTGGTGACGACGGTATTCGACCTGGTCATGGCCCACTACGGCGTCGCGCGCCCGGGGCTCCCTGGGGACTGGCCGTCGGGCTACGACGACGCAGACGCCCCGTACACGCCGGCGTGGCAGGAGAAGATCACCTCGGTGCCGGCGTCAGCGTGCGCTCGGGTGGCGCGCGAGTTCGCGCGCAACGCGGAGGTCTCGGACGGGCGCTCGATGATCGCCATGGGCGCGGGCACGAACCACTGGTTCCACTCGGACCAGATCTACCGCACGTTCCTCTCCTTGCTCATGCTGGGGGGCTGCGAGGGCGTGAACGGCGGCGGCTGGGCGCACTACGTCGGCCAGGAGAAGGTCCGTCCCTTCACCGGCTGGTTCACCCTCGCCTTCGCCTACGACTGGGTCCGCCCGACCCGCCACATGCCGGCGACCCCGTACTGGTACCTGGCGACCGACCAATGGCGCTACGAGGGCGCGCGCGCCGACGCCCTGGCCTCCCCGCTCGGCGAGGGACGCTTCCAGGGCAAGTCTGCGGCGGACCTCTACGCCTACGCGGCCCGCCAGGGCTGGATCGCGTCGCATCCCGCGTTCGACCGCAATCCGCTCGACCTCGCCGACGAGGCTGCAGCCTCGGGCAAGAGCACGGAAGAGCACGTGGTCGACGAGCTCCGTGCGGGCCGGCTGCGCTTCGCCGCCACCGACCCGGACGACCCGGCCAACTTCCCACGAGTGCTCACGGTGTGGCGCTCCAACCTCCTCGGCTCGTCGGGCAAGGGGCACGAGTACTTCTTGAAGCACTTGCTCGGCGCAGACAACGCGGTGGCGGCCGCCGAGTGCCCGCCCGGCGCGCGCCCCGACGAGGTCGTCTGGCGGGAGGACGCGCCGGTGGGAAAGCTCGACCTGCTCGTCGACATCGACTTCCGCATGGTCTCGACCGGCATCTACGCCGACGTGGTGCTGCCGACGGCGACCTGGTACGAGAAGCACGACCTGTCCTCGACCGACATGCACCCCTTCGTGCACTCCTTCAACCCTGCGATCGCGTCGCCCTGGGAGGCGCGAAGCGACTTCGACATCTTCTCCGACCTCGCCGCCGCGGTCTCCCGCCTGGCCGAGGGACGCCTCGGCGTGCGCCGTGACGTGATGGCGGTGCCGCTCCTCCACGACACTCCTGACGAGTGCGCCCAGCCGGGCGGCCGGGCGCTCGACTGGGCGGCAGGCGAGTGCGATGCGGTGCCCGGGAGGACGATGCCGCGCCTCGTCGTGGTCGAACGCGACTACCCGCACCTCGCCGAACGATGGCGGGCCCTCGGACCTCTCGTCGACAGTGCCGGTGCCACCACGAAAGGCGTCCTCCTCCCCGTCGGCACGGAGATGGGCTGGCTTGCCTCGAGAAACGGCACCATCCGCGGCGGGGTCGCCGACGGCCGGCCCAGGATCGACCGCGACGACCTGTTCTGCGAGGCCATCCTGGCGCTGTCGGGCACGACCAACGGCCGCTTGGCCGTCGCCGGCTTCGAGGCGTTGGAGGAGCGCACCGGCGTCGCGCTCGCGGACCTGGCGCACGAGCGGGCCGGGGACCGCATCACCTTCGCCGACACGGTCACCCAGCCCCGCGCCGTCATCTGCTCTCCGGAATGGTCGGGCGCAGAGTCCGAGCGGCGCCGCTACTCGCCCTTCACCGTCAACGTCGACCGCCTGAAGCCATGGCACACCCTCACCGGTCGCCAGCACTTCTTCTTGGACCACGACTGGATGGCCGAGCTCGGCGAGTGCCTCCCCACCTACCGTCCACCGCTCGGGATCGCCGAGACCTTCGGCGACCAGCGTCGCGGCGACGCGGGCAGCCCCCAGCTGGTCGCGCGCTACCTCACGCCGCACTCGAAGTGGTCCATCCACTCGGAGTACCAGGACAACCTCCACATGCTGAACCTGTTCCGGGGCGGGCCGGTCCTCTGGGTGAACCATCTCGACGCGGCGCGCATCGGCGTCGCCGACAACGACTGGGTCGAGGCCTACAACCGCAACGGGGTGACCGTTGCCAGGGCTGCGGTCACCCACCGCGTCCCTCCGGGGACCGTGCTCATGTACCACGCGATCGACCGGCACCTGCAGATGCCGGTGTCGGAGACCTCGGGGCTGCACGGCGGGACCGACAACTCCCTCACCCGGGTGGTGATGAAGCCGGCGCACATGATCGGCGGCTATGCGCAGCTGTCCGCCGGGTTCAACTACTACGGGCCGACGGGATCCCAGCGCGACGAGCTCGCGGTCATCCGGCGGCGCTCCCAGGAGGTCGAGTTCTGATGCGCTCGCGCCGGCGTCCCTTCAGCTCCGAGGAGGCATCCCTGCGATGAGGATCATGGCCCAGGTGTGCATGGTGATGAACCTCGACAAGTGCATCGGCTGCCACACCTGCTCGGTCACCTGCAAGCAGACCTGGACCAACC
>JAJZJY010000307.1 GCA_021809885.1 Actinomycetes bacterium | reverse complement strand
TCATCGCGCAACGCGTGGTTCTCATCGCGCACCGCATCGAGCTCATCGCGCAGCGTGTGGTTCTCATCGCGCAGCGCATCGTTCTCGGCAACGAAGTCGTGCCCACGTGCTGGCATGGAGACCACTTCAGCACGTCTGTTCGCACATCGCGAGTCTTTGACCAGGGCAAACGCGCTGGTAGTGGCGTTGTTCCAGAAGATTTCTTCGACGCCCCACCACGACGTGGTCGCATCAGGGTCTCCTTCGCTCAGTCAAGGAGCGATCGGGACCTGAATGTTTACAACCGGCTTGCCCGAGCTGGTGAAGATGTGCACCGGGTGCTCGCTGTGCTGGGACTTCTGCCCACGGGGCGGCCTGCGCTACGAGGCGCTGTGGCCAGCCTCGACGCTGCAGGATCACGCAGGCGAGTTGGCGGCGACAGCGACCCGCTCCGATCCCGCCGACACCTCCTGGAAGATCACCGGCGGCCCACCCGGCGACGGGCTCGGATCGGTGCTCGAGCGCTACGCGGTCAGAGCGTCGGCCAAGCCCGACGGGGTTCAAGACGGCGGCGCGGTGACGGCGCTGCTCTGCGCGCTGCTCGACGCGGGGACGATCGACGGCGCCCTCGTGTCCAAGCCGAGCGAGGACGCACGAGAGCCGTGGAAAGGTGTGGCCACCGTGGCCACCACGCCTGCCGAGGTGGTGGCAGCGGCTGGCAGCTTCTACAACCAGACGATGGCCCTCGCCGAGCTGGACCTCTCCCGCTACCCCTCGCTGCCGTCTCGGCCGCGCCTTGCCGTGGTGGGCACGCCGTGTGAGGTCCAAGGGCTCCGCGCCATGCAGGCCCGTCGCTGGTCGACCGGTGCTCACCGCATCGACGCGGTCGTGCTGACCGTGGCGCTCTTGTGCACCAAGAGCTTCGACTACGAGTCGCTGATCCTCCAAGAGCTGCGCGACCGGCGCAGGATCGACCTGGCTCGGGTCGCCAAGATCGACGTCGTCCGGGGCCGCCTCGTCGTCGAGTACCGCGACGGCGAGGTCGCGCTCGATGAGCCGGTGAAGGATTTCCATGACGCCGCGCTCAAAGGCTGCGACGAGTGTGCCGACTTCCTCGGACGCAGCGCCGACCTCTCGGTGGGCAGCGTCGGGTCGATCGACGGGTGGACCAGCATGCTCGTGCGCACCGAACGTGGCCGGCGGGCATTCGAGAAGGCCCACCACAGGCTCGACGTGCGCGACCTCGACGACCCCGACGCGCTGGCCCGCCTCGACCGGCTCGACAAACGCATTGCACTTGGATCCCTCGAGCGCGCGTTCGATCCTGAGGCGCCGCTGTTCATCGACTACGACGAGCACCTGCGCAGCTACGAGCGGACCACGCGCCAGCCCGTGGTCGTCCGCCGATGAGCACCAACGGGGGCGAGGCTGCGCCAGGCTCCGCGCCCGCTCACCTGCACCTACCCGACGAGCCGGCCGGACGGCGCGAGCACTGGCGGGCGGCCGTCCTCGACGGAAAGGACCTCTCCGACGTCGTCGGCGGCGGCGGCGACGGCGTCGCCGGTTGGCTCTGGGCACGCTGGTCGACCCTCGCCGCCCACGGGATGGGAGAAGAGGCCTTCTCCGCCGTGGTGGTCGACTACCGGCGAGAGCTCTGGCTCTGGCTCACCGGCGACCGATTGTGGGAGCAGTGCTGCAGCGGCCTGATCGGCCGCATCGGGCGACGTGTGGATGCCGAGAACTCGATCGAGCCGCTGACCTTGACTTCTACGACTTACACCTCGCGCCGCAGTGGGAGTCGGTGAGTCCCACCGGCGGAACCACCGCAGGCTCGTCAGGTCGCCTGGCGAGCACCTTGGCGTACCGCGAAGCACATCGCCTCTCGAAGAGTCAACCCTAGGAGCAACGACGGAGAGCATGAGCACGGTAGGCATCCGAGCCCCGAAGCAGAACGCCTCGCAGGTGGTGGCGAGCCGCCGCTGGCGAAGTGGTGACCATCACCGTCCAAGGGCTCCCTCGCCGCCCTTGGCGCGCTTTCTGATTCGGGCGCGGAGCAGCCAGTGCTCTCGGAGGTCGTAGCCGCCATGCGTGGCGAGGAACGCGACTGATGGCCTTTCACCTCGGCACGTCGGCGGCCGCCATGGCCCTGCCATATCCAAGCCGACGGGGTTGTCCACAGGGTTTGTCGACGCCATTCTCGACCGTTGATCACCCCGCCCTATGCAGCCCCTACCGCACCAAGGGGCAACGCCCTGCTCGGCGAGAGAGGCGAGAAGGTTCGGGCTCACGGGTGCCAACGGCCTCGAGCCTCGTGCCTCGTGCCTCGTGCTGCGAGGATCCTCGTCGTCCTCGACGAGGAGCACCACGACACCGCCGGCGTCGAGGGCGAGGCGCTCGTGGTCGGCGTTGGCGGTGCCACTTCCCGGCGGCGTCCAGGCGATGCCCTGCGCGAGGAAGCGTCGTGCCCCGGCCGCGGCGGTACCGGCGAGCAGGTTGCGCGTCCCTTCGGTGCGGATCCGGTTGTAGTGCGGCGCGTCGTCGGGGACCCGGTCGAGGTGGTCGGGGAGATCGGTGAGCTGGTGCATGACGAGGTCCGTGGCGAACGCGACGACGGCCTCGACGAGCGCGGCGGCGTCGAACGCGTCGCTGACGACGGGCATTGCCCCGAGGGCTGCGATCGCGGGGCTACTGCCCCGCTTCCGGGCCGAGCGACCGCGTGATCGACCCACGGATGTGGAAGGAGAGCCCAATATCCTGGGTTGGCGGCGGGGATCTTGTCGGACGGCGGGCCCCGGCCAAATGCGCAGGCAGGGATCGGGCCGGGAGCGAGGCCCCGGCAGGCAGTCGGGTCGATCGGAGGGAAGGATGCCGGAAAATTCCACCCCGGGTTCGCCAGGCGGGGACCCGCCAATCGGCTGGATCCGGCCCGCACCCGCCAGTCGAGGCGAGGCGGTGTTCGAGCACCTCCTGACGCGCTCCCGCTTCTTGGTGTTGATCCCGGTCGTGGTGCTGGTAGTGGCCGCGCTCGGTGCCTTCGTCTACGGCGCGGCGGTGTTCGTCGACGGCGCGCGGCGGGTCGTCGACCACCCATTTCCCGTGGGCCAGAAGATCGGGGTCTTCTTGGTGGACGTCGATCTCTTCCTCATTGGCACCACGCTGCTGATCGCCGCCATCGGCTTCTACGAGCTCTTCATCAGCCGGGTGGAAGGGGGCGGCGGCACCCGGGAGCTCCCGTCGTGGCTCGAGATGCGTGACCTCAATGACCTGAAGGTGCGGATCGTCGGCATGCTCGTGCTCGTCGCCGCGGTCACCTTCGTCCAAGCCGTCATCGACTTCCGCGATGCCCGTAGCGTGCTCGAGTCGGGTGCCGGCATCGCCGTGTTCATCGTGGCCCTCACCGTCTACATCCGCTTCGGCGGCCATAGCAACCGCTGATGAGCCTGTTGCACGGATGCAGTCGGAGCTCTCCGGCGGGTGATCGGTCTCAGGTGGGTGGACGAAGCACGCAGACAGCCGAGGGGCGGCCGGCGATCCAACGGCCGACGGACGCGGCGGCGGAACCTCCCGTTCAGGCGGCGGCTCGAGCCGGCGGCTCGAGCCGCCAGCCGGCCGTATGGGGCCACGGCCGCGTCGCCGAGCGCGCGGCGGTAGAGCTTCAAGAGGTTGTTGGTGCCGCAGATGAGCTTCCCGGGCGATCCAGTCGGAACACCACGCTGCACTGGGCACCCGCTGGGCGCAGAGCATCTCGTGCCACACGGGGTTTCCAGCCACACTGGGCCTCCCGCCGACGGCGACGTCTCCGGTGGTCGTCGCGCGCACCGCTCCACGGTGAACGGCGCACCGGGGCCGTCGGCGTGCCTGCCCGCGGTGCCGCCGCGACCGACCGGCGATCGTCACGGGTTGTCGGGTGTGGGGACTCCTACGTGACGGTGGCGCGCCGGAGGAGGACGTCCGCGCCGCGTGGGGCGTGGTCGACGATGCCGGGGTGGTGACCGAGGCAGGCGCTGGTCATGGCGCCGTCGTAGAGAGCGACGACCATGTCCAGCAGCCCGAGGTCCCGGGAGGTCCTGTCGACCAGGTGGGCGAAAGTGTTGCAGGCTTTCTGGCGCTGGCGGGTCGACCTGGTCGGCAACCTGCCCCGGTTCGGGGAGCTCGGCGGCGGCGCTGACGAACGGGCAGCCCAGCCAGTGCAGCGCGGTCTCACAGGCCGTGCAGCCCGCCGGAGGAATCGATGCCGACAACGACCGCTTCGACCGCATCGCCGGCGCCGCCGCTCGAGGTGCACCGGGCCGTAGACGAGCTCGCCGGGCTCGGCGTCGAGGTGGTGGTGGTGAGCGGCGACTCGGCGAGCCCGGGGTGTTCCTGGTGCGTGCAGATGGCACGATCTACATCGTGGCGCTCAACTCCATGCCCGCGGCGCGTCCGCGCATCGAGGACCTGGCCGGAGCGATCCGGTTCTTCGTCGGGCGGCACTTCCCGGCTCGAGGGGAGGCGTGATGGTCGACCTCGACTTCTACTTCGACCCGGTGTGTCCCTTCGCCTGGATGACGAGCAAGTGGGTGCGCCTCGTCGCCGACCAGCGGGACTACCAGGTGGAGTGGCGGTTCATCTCGTTACGGTTCGTGAACGCAGGCGTGGACTACGCCGCCCACTTCCCTCCCGGCTACGAGCGGGGGCACACCGCCGGCCTCGAGCTGCTGCGCGTCGCCGCCGCGGTGCGCGCCGCACACGGCCCTGACGCCGTCGGTTCCCTCTACGCCGCATATGGGGCGGAGCTCTTCGACTCGGCCCCGGGGCGCGAGGCGGACCTGCAGCGCGACCCGGTCGGCTTCGCGTCGGAGGTCCTTTCCGGTCTGGGCCTGGCCGTCGAGCTGGCCGAGGCGGTGTCGGACACCTCCTTCGACGCCGAGATCCGCGCCGAGACCGACCGGGCCCTGTCGCTCACGGGCCGGGACGTGGGCACCCCGATCCTGCACTTCGACCCGCCGGAGGGGGCCGCCCTGTTCGGCCCGGTGATCAGCCGGCTGCCATCCCCCTCCGACGCGCTCGGTCTCTGGGAGCACGTGGCGGCCCTGGCGCGCTTCGGCGGGTTCGCCGAGCTGAAGCGCTCTGTGCGCGAGACCCCCCAGCTGCGGGCGTTCGGGCTCGAAGACGGCGAGGTCGGCGCCGAGGAGGACTGGCAGCAAGGGCACCGCCGTGACACCGTCGGCTCCTGAACAGCGTCCTCACGCGGCGGCCTTCGACGTCAACCAGACGCTGTTCGACCTCTCGGCGCTGCCGGGGACCACGCCACCTTCCGGGCACCGGCGACCGAAGCGCTGGCCGAGGTCGCCGGGGCAGCAGCCTGTCTGGTCCCGCGGGGCTGACCTCGCTGGTCGCCCGGGTGCTGTCGGTCGACGCCGCCGGCCGCTGGAAACCCCGACCCGAGCCCTACCGCTACGCAGCTTCCGAGCTCGACGCCGAGCCGGAGCGGCTCGCCATGGTCGCGGTCCGTCCCTGGGACCTCCACGAGCGGCCGCCGCTGGCTTGGTCACCGGCTGGGCCGACCGCACCGGGCGGGCCTACCCGAGCGTCTTCAACCGCCCGCATGTCGAGGCGCCGACCCTCGACGGCGTCGTCGAGCGGCTGCTCGGCCTTCCGGCACGCTGAGCCCGCCCCATGGGCCAACGGAGCCGTCACGAGGTGGACGTGGAGGTCTTCTTCGACTTCACCTGCGAATTCTCCTACCGGGCCCGGCACTGGCTGGAGGGGATGGAGGGGATGGAGGTGATCCGGCGACCGCTCTCGCTGCTGGAGGTCACCGCCACGACGACGGCGGTCCGGTGTTCGCCAGGCCCGAGCTCGCGGACAACGTGTCGCTCGTGGCGCTGGCGGCCTTCGAGGCGCTCTCGGTGGCACCGACGAGGAGACCGGCGAGCACGACCGGCCGGGGGCCGCGGCGGACGGTGGCATGACCGCCCCCCGT